>NNSL01000156.1 GCA_003123965.1 Balneolaceae bacterium SMO_bin1 | reverse complement strand
CCCGTCCCATAAATATGCATCGCATTTTTAGAATTTTACAGATTCGTAGCAAACTCGGGATTCGGCAACCCGGTCTGCGGCTAAATGGTTTATAAGAATGGCAGTAAGACAGAAGGCCTTGGCAGAGCTCCCGGTTCAAAGATGCCGTCTTTGACCATCTCCCAAAGCGGGAATGAATATGCCAGTATTACCAGAATAACTGCAAGTGCCAGCCATAATTTGATATTGTCAAGAATAGGAGGCGTATGTTCAACTCCTGAAAGCGGAGTGGGGATATGATCATCTACGGGGTTATCAGATTTTTCGCCCGCTAAACCAAGAAGCGGCAATAACCCACAAGAAAAGAACAAGTGAAATAGTGAGGATGGTGCCGCCAATAGCTATTTGCCACTGCATCTCGCCCATCGTACCGAAAATAGGTTCATAATCAAAACCCGAATACTCGGGCTCTGCAGTTCGGCGGGGAACACCGGCTAATCCTGCACGGTGCATTGCATTCGACATTAGTGTCATACCCAAAAACCAGGCATAAGGCTGAATCAGTGCTAATGTTTTAAATTTAAGCTTCCTGCCTGTAAGCTGAGGAATCAGCCAGTAGCTGATAGCCATAAAGGTAAGTGCTACCGCGGTACCGACGGTCAGGTGAAAATGGCCCGGCACCCATATGGTGTTATGGATGAGAATGTTAATATTCATTGAGGCGTTTATCATGCCGCTAAAGCCACCTGCGGCAAACATGATTCCCGCCAATGCACAACCCACAAAAGCGGGGCTGTCCCATGGAAGTTTTCCAATCCACTTTAGATACCCTTTACCGCCGCGCTGACGCGCCCCGTGTTCCATGCTTGCTACAACGGTGAACAGTGTCATTAAGCTGGGTAGTAGTAGTAAAAGAGTTGTTGCCATGGCATAAAACTTGAACCCTACCGAAATACCGGGATCTGCATACTGGTGATGATAGCCAACCGGTGTTGATAGAATCAGAAATATGATAAACACGATACG
>NNSL01000155.1 GCA_003123965.1 Balneolaceae bacterium SMO_bin1 | reverse complement strand
TCCTCTCCTTCAGCATTCAGTTCTGCCCGATATTTTTCCGAAATATCACGCAGCTTCTTCATGTTTTCGAGATGTCGCTCCATAACCTTACACCAGGCATGATCAACAAGTTTAAAATAGGTTTGGCGGTCACCAGGCATACGCACCTTTTCAATAAATCCTGCCTGCATGAGCAGTCGCGTCATATTGCTGATCGACGCTTTGCTGACATTCAAATGCTCAACTAAGTCACTAAATGACTGCTCTGCCGGCTTGCATACATGTAGCCAAGCCAAAATTTGCCCGCTTATTCGGGAATGTCCCTGCTGTTCAAAAATGAGACTCACTTCTTCTACAAAAGCCTTCTTTTTCCTATAAACCGTTTCATCTGTCGCTTCCATACTCCTAACCTTTATTTTTTTTGCCCTAATTCGTGTTGCTGAATAGGCCTAATTTCTTGTTCAAAAAGCCTCTTACCTTGCTCACTCCAAAACTCAATCCAAATACCATTTTTGTAAAAATGCAGTGCCGAAAATCCTTTTTGCTGAATACCAAAACTGGGAAACTCGGGGCTTTTAACATAACTGGTAACTGTTGCTGATCCACTTACGACATAATATTGGTTGCTTCGCTCATCATCAAAAGTAATATATTGCAAACTGTGGTCGTGTCCCGAGGCATAAAACAACGGATTTCGCTCAGCAAAAACAGCGGTCAGCTGCTCCTTAAATTTGCCATACTTTCGTGAAGAAATATCCTGATGCGTACCAAAAATAGTACGATACAGCACATAAAGAGATCCACCCACTGGCGGCAACAGGTGAGTTTTCAAGGGAAAGTTACCCCCGTTGCTTCCATTCGAATACATTGGGTGATGCCCAACTACCACAACTTGGTCGGCTGTAGTATCAGTAACTGCTTTCCGCAGATTTTGGATCGCCCGCTCTTTTGTTGTTTGGTATTCACTTTCCGTTTCGGCACCCGGCTTTTCATGGGGATGCAACCACCACTGCGTATTCAGGGCTACAAT
>NNSL01000153.1 GCA_003123965.1 Balneolaceae bacterium SMO_bin1 | reverse complement strand
CGGGTCGCAGTAACCTGGCATTATCGCGGGCTATTGCCGAGAAATATGGTACGGACCTTGGCGAAGTTACAATCAAACCGTTTTCTGACGGCGAGCTTTACGTTAAGTACGAGCAAAGCATTCGGGGTGAGGACATTTTCGTGGTGCAGTCTACCCCGCCGCCGGGCGATAACATCATGGAGCTCTTGCTGCTGCTTGATGCAGCCAAACGTGCTTCAGCCAAACGCGTGACAGCGGTTATCCCCTATTTTGGATATGCTCGGCAGGATCGCAAAGATCGCCCGCGCGTTTCAATAGCGTCAAAGCTTAAAGCGAACATTTTAAGCGAGGCAGGCGCCGATCGCATTTTAACAATGGATTTGCATGCAGCACAGATTCAGGGCTTTTTCGATATACCGCTGGATCACCTGTACGCAAGTCGATTGTTCATCGATCATTTTCAGGAGGCGGCAATAGAAAACTTAGTTGTGGTAGCTCCTGATGTAGGCAGCCTCAAGATGGCACGCTCTTACGCCAAACAACTCGGCGCAAGGCTGGCTTTTATAGATAAGCGCCGGCCCAAAGCCAATGTGGCTGAGGTCATGAACATTGTGGGCGAAGTAGAAGGTAAAAATATTCTCATTGTTGATGATTTGATTGATACTGCCGGCACGCTAACAAACGCGGCGGCCGCGCTTAAAGAACGAGGCGCGCTCAATATCATCGCAACATGTACGCACCCCATTTTGTCGGGGCCGGCGTACCAGCGCATTGAAGATTCACCGATAGATGAATTGCTTGTTACGGATACCGTACCGCTGCGCAAACCTTCGAAAAAAATTAAGGTTCTAAGCGTAGCCTCTATTTTTGCCGAAGCAATTCAACGTATTCATACTAATGATACGATTAGTGCACTTTTTGACGATTAAAAATTAAGTTTAGCGATTATGACTACTCCAGAAGTATTTGAACTTGAAGGTAAGAAACGAGAAACGGGTCGCAAGGCAGCTGATGCGCTTCGCGATTCAATGCG
>NNSL01000152.1 GCA_003123965.1 Balneolaceae bacterium SMO_bin1 | reverse complement strand
ATCATGGTTATTGTTGTAGGCCGAATATTATCTGGTTTCTTCCTGAAACTCTGTGTATCCTCTGGGCAACTTTGTGTAACGACAAAAATTTTTGAAACTATTGCCTGATTCAAAACATCGTTTGGCTTATATCTATGTTTTTCTGGGTGCCGCCTTGTGGGGCATCATTGGGTTGTTTATTGAAGAGCTGTCTCAGGCGGGGTTTTTCGGCTTTTCAAATTGTGACGCTTCGCGTAGTCGGTGCTTCGGTAATGCTGGTTTTGTTCGTAGCAATCACAAATACCGAGCTGCTTAAAATTGATTTGCGTGATTCGATGAGCTTTATCGGGACCGGTATTTTCAGCACCGTCTTTTTTAGCTGGGCGTATTTTACGGCTATCGAAGAAGTGTCATTATCTATTGCGGTAATCTTGTTGTATACCGGACCTGCTTTTGTAGTGATCTTATCACGGATCTTTTTTGGAGAACCGATGACATCCCGAAAAATAGGGGCGCTTGTGCTAACGCTTTTGGGATGTGTGCTCGTCGTAAAAGTGTTTCCGGTTACTGCTGATCGTATTTCGTGGTACGGTATTTTCGTTGGATTGGGATCTGGGTTCGGCTATGCTCTTTACAGTATCTTTGGCAAGCATGCGCTTAAAAAATATCATCCACTTACTGTTATAGTGTACACTTTTGTTTTTGCTTCGGTTGTGATGTTGCCTGCCAGCGGGATAACGATTTCAATGACCGACCTGCAATCTGCCCATGTATGGATAAATATACTGGGTCTTGGATTTTTTGCCGACCGCTTTAGCGTACTATCTGTATACAATGGGGCTCTCAATGGTAGAAAGTGGACGGGCATCTATAGCAGCAACGATCGAACCTTTGGTTGCTACTTTACTGGGTGTTTTCGTATTTAATGAAGTGTTAACTGCTTTTCAAGTTGTGGGAATGCTTCTGGTGCTGGCGGCCGTTGTGTTGGTACAGTTTAAAAATACAGCTACGCTCAAATAACTATTTGGATGACAAAAAACT
>NNSL01000151.1 GCA_003123965.1 Balneolaceae bacterium SMO_bin1 | reverse complement strand
GGTGGAATACCGCGTAAAAAACGCTAAAAGTGAAGCCGATGCGCGCCAGGTGGTGCGAACCGTTTCGAACTCGAACTTGGTGAAGACCGCGGTTTTTGGCGGTGACCCCAACTGGGGACGCATTCTTGCGGCAGCAGGTCGCGCCGGCGTAACATTCGACCCGGAGAAAGTTGATTTGTACATCGGGTCGAATCCGACCAAAGCCGTGCAAGTGCTCAAGAAAGGCCAGCCGGTTAAAGAAGGCCGATCAGAATTGAAGGAAGAGATGGAAGAATCAACAATCACCATTATTCTTGACCTGAATGCCGGCACCGGCGAAGCCGTGGGCTGGGGCTCCGATTTCTCGTATGAGTACGTGCGCATTAACGCCGAATATACCACCTGATGGCAGCTGGCAATTTAGCTGAAAATAAAAATAGTGTTGCAGCGTTGCCTGTACTTAATTAACCATTTGGATACAGTAGTTGAGAAAAAGCCTTACATATCATTGCGTGCTATTGGTAGTGACAGTGCTTTTTATTTTTGGCATTGCTGATTTTGGTTACGCCCAGCAATCGGATACCACCCAAACCCGAAAAGAGCTGGATTTACGGGAAGATTCAGCGCGCATTCCCTATCACAGCGAACGATCGGCGAATAGCTTTTTGCTGAGTGAAAGCGGGTCGTATAATGTGCCGGATCCCAAACAATACTACCAGCCGCCCTTTACCGGTCAGGAATCGCTTGATCGCGCCGTGGCATTTTACCGCCAGCAGCTGGAAAATAGTATTGTAAACTCAGCCGTATTCCAATTGATTGGAAAAATTGCTCCGTTTGTGATGAACCGGTTTGAGTTCGGCTTTTACCAGATTTATGATATGCCCATTGTTGATCGGGATCACCCCCTGCTTGACCCGCAGATTAAAGAAGGGAATTAGCGGCTATTTCCACAGCCCCATATTCTTCCAGTGGCCCCACAAGTCCCACCAATGACTGCTCTCTTGGTTGAGCGTAAAACTGAACGCTTCGCCATAGATGGCGCCCATCACTCCGCAAATGCCC
>NNSL01000150.1 GCA_003123965.1 Balneolaceae bacterium SMO_bin1 | reverse complement strand
AATGGAATACTGAATTTTGCAAAAGTAGATCGAACTTCAGATCGATTATGTTGAAGTTGAGGAAGGCTTCGAAGAAGAGCGATGTGGTTGATTAAAGATGAATAATTATGGTAGAATGCNCAGCCCTTTAAACCATTCCAAGATCTGTATCGGCTATCGTTTTCGGAAAAAAGACCGTCCTGGAAAAGTAGATGCGGAAAAAGCGGAGGAAATGGGTATTACTGAAGATGCTCAGTACAAAGCCCTGAAAGCCGGGGGAAGATGTTGAACTTGCCGATGGTTCGATTGTAAAATCGTATGATATTGTTGGTCATCCACGGCCCGGCGACAGCTTTGCGTATGTAACGGATACGAAATATCATCCGAATTCGGTGAAGCTGGCGATGAACACAAACATTCTGTATCACGAAGCTACATTCAGTGAAACATTGGCTGAAAAAGCTGCTGAAACGGGACATTCAACATCAGCGGATGCTGCACGTGTTGCCAATGAAGCCCAGACCAAGCTTTTAGTGATTGGTCACTTTTCAGCCAGATACACCAATCCGTTTGTTCTGTTGCGTGAGGCGCGTGAGAAATTTTTCCCAGCCTGGCTGGCAACTGAATTGCGACCGATTTATACAAATCCTTCACAAGAAAAAGGCATCGTACAACAGAAAGTTTACATGAAAGAGGTAAGCGATAAATCCAGTGGTAGCGATGGCGGAGGTAAGAAAAAACGTAGTGGCGGCAGCAAGTCAGACAGAAGCAACAAGCGTTTTAGAAAAAGAAAAGGTTCTTCTTCAGACAGAAAAAGGAAAAAACGAAGTAGTAGTGACTCCAACAACGAACGGCGGCGCAAACGGTCTGACCGCAACAAAAGCGATAATAATGATAACCAGGGGTCATCACGTCCTCCAAAGCATATTACGCCTAGAACACCGTTCGACAATTTTGACCGTTTCTAACTTGTAGAGTGCTTTGAGATCTAATAAAGAAACGAAAGCCGTCGATTCTGAATTGATTCGACGGCTTTATTACTTTTTCAGGCCATACCGGTGGTGGGC
>NNSL01000149.1 GCA_003123965.1 Balneolaceae bacterium SMO_bin1 | reverse complement strand
GAAAGGTGAGAAGCTGGCCAGGCTCATCATTTTCACAACGATAATCAGCCCCAACAAAAATTCGGAATCGGAATATTTGGTAATGAGCGCGTACACGGCCAAAATCCCAAACCAATCCCCAAAGTTGGATACAATCTGGCTTAGCCACAACCGGCGATAATTCTGGTTGTTGGATACTAAATCTATATATGGACGTATACTATCGAGCAAAATTATAAGACAAAATTATTTATCCACAGATAAATCTGTGGCCTATGGTAATTAAAGCTCACTTTAAGTGAGTTTCCTAAAGTTACTTTTAGCCTGATGGTTTACCTTCAGGCAATACGAATACCATATTTTTTTACGATAACAAATTATCTTGACAAGCAAGCTCTTGGATATTGGTTATCTGTTATTGGTTAATAAATATTCGGCCAATAACAAATAACTATTAACGGTTAAACTACTTCACTCCCGTGCTGCCAAAGCCGCCGTCGCCGCGCTGAGTTTCAGAAAGGATTTCAACTTCATTGACCTCCGCCTGAATAACGGGCGCAATAACCATCTGGGCAATACGATCGCCGTGATTGATGGTAAATTCCTCATCTCCAAGATTTACCGCAAGCATTTTCAGCTCACCACGATAATCTGCATCAATGGTTCCGGGCGTATTCAGCATGGTGATACCGTGACGATAGGCCAACCCGCTTCGTGGACGCATCTGCGCCTCATATCCCTGCGGCATGGCCATTTTTAGACCCGATGGAATAAGCTGTCGGTCACCGGGCTGAAGGGTAATTGGTTTTTCAAGAGCAGCACGGATATCCATTCCGGCCGCAAATTCTGATTCGTACGAAGGAAGCGGTAAATCCTCGGCGTGAGGTAATTTCTTAAACTGTATCTTCATTGGCTATCTGCGTTCTTTTTTATAATCAATAAGTTGCACTTTCACATTGCCCAGCCAAACCTTGGCATGAGCTTCGGCGGGCACCCGCAAGTCGTCGGCGATATACCACGCCTTAAACTTTCCCCGAAATCCAAAGGGGCCGTCAATATCGGCATCTC
>NNSL01000148.1 GCA_003123965.1 Balneolaceae bacterium SMO_bin1 | reverse complement strand
AGGCTGTTCAACTTGAACAAATGCAAAAAGAGCCACAACCAGGCAAACCAGGCCGCCGGCATACCCAAGCCCCCAGGCCCAGCCCGACCAACGTCCCATTTTATTATCGGATACCAAATTAGGCAACATGGCATTATAAAAGATGATAGCGCATTCAGACCCTACTGTTGAAATAAAAATCAGGACAAGAGCCAGCAACAAGAAATTGTTTGACGGTTCTACAAACCACAAACCGCCTGTTGCTAAGATGCAGAGCATACTAAAGCCAAATATCCATGGTTTTCGCCGGCCGAGCTGATCTGCAATTGCACCAAGGAAAGGCCCGATTATTGCGATAAGAAGGCCCGCCGCACTAATAATATTACCCCATTGATTACTGCCGACCACATCATTTTCAGCAACTGACTGAATAAAGTAAGTTGCAAAAACGAAGGTTTGGATCACTGCAAAAAATGAACTGTTTGCCCAATCGTACAAAGCCCAGGAGAACAGTGCCTTTGTTGAAGCGGATTCATCTTTATTATTCATCAAGAATTATTATGTCGTATTTTAGGTTTTGAAAAAAGATATCCGCTCCAAGTATGGTCGGAATACTTTGGAAATGCAATATGTTTAACATATATAATACAGAGCTTTAACAGCAGCATGATGAGTAACTATGAAAAAGAATAACCAAAATCACATTTACGTATATGATGAAAATCATCATCAAATAATCGTTATTGATGGTGAAACAGGTGAAAAGGTTGAACAGAAGGATGACCGTGTTACATCCATCCTTAAGTATCTTAAAGAAGAGGGAAATACTGCAAAGCTCAGAAAGTTTGCCGTTTGGTGTGCCCATCAAACCAACAAAGAGATTAAACCAATACAAAATAAATTAATTGAACTTGCGGAATCGGCCATAGAGGGTGAAGCTTCTACCAAAGAATTACGCGAGTTATATGATGAAACCGAAGGTGCGGCTATAGCCACCGATACCGTAGGGCTTCGACAAGGGTCGGATAAAGCACCTGCTTTTTTAACAACCCGGGAATGCATTAATCCGAATCCTTTTGACGCAGCTTTACAGG
>NNSL01000147.1 GCA_003123965.1 Balneolaceae bacterium SMO_bin1 | reverse complement strand
AGTTTAAGCGGACTATTCCCAGTGCGGCCAAAATTGCTCGCGAAATTGCTGCATTTGCCAATACCCATGGCGGCACATTGCTTGTTGGCGTTGATGATGATCAAACGCTGGTGGGGGTCGATGGCTACCAAGAAGAAGAATTTCTGTTGAAAAAAGCAGCCAATGATCTATGTATGCCTCCAGTACCAGTTGATGTTGAGCTGGTTCATTTTGGAAAAAAAGACTTATTGGTGATTCGTGTGCCAGAGGCGCCAGAAAAACCGGTTTTTGTACGTACCGCAAAAGGCAAGGAAGTGTATTTGAGAGAAAACGATCAAAATATTACAGCCAGCGTTGAGCGAATCCGAATATTGGAAAACCAGCAGTCGGAGCAAGGCGTGACCTTTAAATACGGACCGGAAGAACAAAAGCTTTTCCGGTATTTGAATGAATACAGCGAAATAAGCGTTGAAAAATTTTCACACATCATAAATTCCAGTGAACGAATAGCTGGTAACATACTGGTGAACTTGGTAAGCGCAGGTATTTTGAAGCTGTTTACTAAGGATAATATTGATTATTTTACGTTTTCAGCGAGATGTAAATCGTAAGTTTCATTACGTACTGCTATGGCTCAAACCGAAGAGAACCTTGATGACGTTATCGCCGACTTGGTTGATGACGATTCCGAAACAGATACTGAATCAAACGGTCAATCGCCGTTTGAGGGTATTGATACCCAGCAAAATACGATTGATGGCCCTCCGGTGCAGCTTACGGAGCGTGCTGCCGACCAGGTAAGAAAGATTATGAGTCAGCATGAGCAGGGTGATGAACTCTATCTACGCGTGGCAGTAGAAGGCGGCGGGTGTTCCGGGCTGAGCTACAAATTGGGGCTGGATCATAAAACTGAAGACGATAAAACGATTGACAGCCACGGTGTGGAAATCATCGTAGATTCCAAACACATGATGTACCTCGAAGGCATTTCTATTGACTATCCCGACGGGCTGGATGCGCGCGGCTTTACCTTCGACAATCCCAATGCCGAGGAAACCTGCGGCTGCGGATCATCCTTCGCTACCTGATTTTTCCTT
>NNSL01000146.1 GCA_003123965.1 Balneolaceae bacterium SMO_bin1 | reverse complement strand
GACAAGCCTTGTATCAACATATCTTCAACCAAAATAACGTGGCGGCCCTCAATATTGGCGTCAATTTCCTTGAGGCTTGTTACCTGTCCCGAGGATACTTTTTCATCGCCATAGCTGCTGAGTTTCAAAAAATCTACCTCGCACGGCATTTGTACGTGGCGCATTAAATCAGACAAGAAAATATACGCGCCGTTCAACACCCCAATAAAAATAGGCCGTTTATCGGCATAATCTTCGGTGAGCTGGCTCCCAATATCAGCCACGCACTGCTCCAGCTGTTGTTCACTTAAATACGGTACAAATTTTTCGCCATTACAAATAATCGTTTCCGGTGAATAATGCGCCATCAGGTCTGAATCAACTTAAAGGTTAGGCATTTACGGGTTGAAGAAGAACATTTTGCCGGCTCCGAAATGGTGCCCGGCGGAACCCGATTTTCAATTGGCGGAAATATAACCGCACAAATAGTTTCTTCAAAAGTTTCTACCACCAGCGCGCGATCCTTCGCAGCAGCACTTATTTTTCGGTTTGTTAAATGGTCGGCCACGGTTTGATGCCCCTCCATACCCAGCGGCTGAAAGCGGTCACCCGGCATCCATTGGCGCAGCCGGAGCGGCCATGTAATGGATTTGGCATCAAGGTAAAGCATGTGCTCAAAGTCGGGGTTTTCGTACGGCTGCAAGGCAATTTTGAGCCCATTGAACGAAATGGCCCCTTGTTGTAAATGATCTTTTTGAAGCTCCAGATGGGTTGTTGTGTCGGCCGAATTAACCACCAATTTCAAATGCTCGCGGTCGCGCATAAGCTCTAAGCGGCCTGTAAGTTCAATCGATTTTCCGGTCTGCAACTTCCCCACTTTTGAAAGTTCACTGAGCGCGCTTCGGCTGATTTCTGCATCCTCATCAACCTTGTTAGCATAGTAAAGCAAAACTGATTTTTGCAGTTTTTCGGGTAACTGAAGAAATGCCGCTCTGCGTATGCGATCTTTGTCATCCGTAATATTTTGGAGCACAAATTGCAGCGATTCACTGAAAACCTCCGCCTGTTCTTTTACGCGCAAAATGTTGGTGCGCCAA
>NNSL01000145.1 GCA_003123965.1 Balneolaceae bacterium SMO_bin1 | reverse complement strand
TGCCTGCATTGGCAAAGGCAAACAGTGGCATAATCACAAAATAGACAATGTTGTGCAGCTTGTGTTCCAGCCGGTGCAACGGCGACTCGGCATGATGTAGGGTGGCATCCATGTGGTGCAGTGCTTGGTCTCGGGTAACAGGTAGGTTTTCGTCGGCGGCTTGTTTAAACAATTCAAACCCTTCTTGGGCATATTCTTTTAAGCGTCCGACACTCCAGCCCCGACTTGCGGGAATTGTGAAGCCCAGCATGACGCCGGCAATGGTTGAATGAACACCTGATTCTAGCACCGCCCACCACATGATAAAGCCAATTACAAGGTAGGGGGCCAGACTGCGCACTTTTGAAAAGTTTAGCAGCAGTAACATGACCAGGCATATTGCCGCAATGCCAAGGGCGGCCATACTGATCTGTTCGGTGTAAAAAATGGCAATGACCAACACCGCGATAAGGTCGTCCACAACGGCAATGGTTGTAACAAAAACTTTAGCCCAGATCGGAGCGCGGGATCCGAGCACGGCCATTACACCAATGACGAAAGCAATGTCTGTGGCCATGGGGATGGCCCAGCCGTTCATGAAGGCTGAGCCGCCATTTAGTCCCCAAAAAATCAGGGCAGGGAATGCTGCTCCGCTGAATGCAGCTATAACCGGTAATAGGGCTGACTGAAAAGATGAAAGTTCGCCATATTTTAATTCTCGTTTTATTTCTAGGCCAACAAGAAGAAAAAATATGGCCATCAAGCCATCATTGATCCATTCATGAAATGAATGGTCAATAATAAGAGATGAAACACCCAATGTTATTTCTTGCTCCATCAGGTGATGGTAAATCTCACCAAATGGGCTGTTGGCTACAATTAACGCGGCAGCGGTGGCGAATAATAACATCATGCCTGCCGCAGAGTCCTTTTTGAAGAACTTTTGTATTGAAGTACTGATTGTAGAATCGTTCACGTTTTTATTGTTAGTTCTTGTTAAAAATTTAGGTTTCTTGCCCTTTGTATTTGGGATGAAGCCAGATGTACACCTCTCGGCACAGGAGTAAGACAACTGAAATACCAATTACGATATAGACGGTTGTA
>NNSL01000144.1 GCA_003123965.1 Balneolaceae bacterium SMO_bin1 | reverse complement strand
AATATCGGACAGTTCAGCCAATCCTTTCAACAGGTGGGCCGAATCACCACTTTTGCCCAGCGTGTACACATGCGGGTGTTCCACAAAAAGCAGTACATCGTTATGTTCGCTGCCGGGCTTGTAGAGTTTTTGACCCTGCCGCGCGCGCTTCTGCTTTACCAGTCGCTGCTGAATGGCCGTCTGCAAATCCCACGTGGGTTTGTAGGGTTGGCGACCTAAATCATGTAACTGGACTGATGGCATAAAAGAATACCCAATAGTTAAATGGGCTGAATAATTAAAATCAGGAATTAAATATTAAGAATTAGGAATGACCATCGTAGTCAATTCCTAATTCTACATTCCTACCATTTAATCTTTCTTCGGTTTAGAACCCAAGTGCACGCCTTCGCCGTATGCTTCTGCTACGGCTTCCATTACTGCTTCGCTCATGGTTGGGTGTGGGTGCACGGCGTGGATGATTTCTTTGCCCGTGGTTTCAAGGTCGCGCGCCACAACGGCTTCTGCAATCAGCTCGGTTACGTGTGCGCCAATCATGTGGCAACCCAGCCATTCGCCGTACTTCTCGTCAAAAATGACTTTTACGAAGCCTTCTTCATGACCAAGCCCGGTGGCTTTACCGCTGGCTGAGAATGGAAATTTGCCCACTTTAATATCGTAGCCTTCTTCTTTGGCCTGCTCTTCGGTGTAGCCAACAGACGCAATTTGCGGCTCGCAGTACGTACAGCCGGGAATGTTGTCGTAATTCATCGGCGGTGGATTTTCACCGGCCAGCTTCTCAACGCAGGTAATACCTTCGTGCGATGCTTTATGCGCCAGCCACGGTCCACCTGCGCAGTCGCCGATGGCGTATACATTCTCAACGTTGGTTTGATACGTTTCCTTATCAACCTTGATGGCGCCTTTTTCGTACTCAATGCCAAGCTCATCCAGGCCGATGTCTTCCACGTTGCCCACAACGCCCACGGCCGAAAGTACGACATCAACGGTAACCGTTTCGGTATCATCGCCACTTTTGATCGTTACTTTCACATCATCGCCGTCTTTTTCAACTTCTTCAACGGTGCTGCCGGTGCGTACGTCAATGCCTT
>NNSL01000142.1 GCA_003123965.1 Balneolaceae bacterium SMO_bin1 | reverse complement strand
TTATTCGATGTTTTCTTTACCAAGAGCGTGGTGGGTGTCTGTGGTTTCTGCGGTTCATCACCACGGTTGTTAGGAACCAGCACTGTGAAAATGTACTGCCCATCGGCCGACCAGGCGAATGAAGTATTAATTGTGGCAAGTACCGGCTGTTGGGTGATGCGCCGCGAGCTGCCGTCTTCGGTGCTGGCTACATAAATATGGGTGGCGTCATCAAAGTGAGCAAAATAGGCTACCTGTGAGCCGTCGGGCGACCATTCTGAGCTGCTTATTTTGGCGCCATCGGGGGTGTCAATTTCTTCCTTCTCACCGCTGCGTGCATTAATAAGCTGCAAGCCCGTGGTGGAATTAGTGGTGAAATACCGAAGGCGGTTGGCATGTGGATTAATCTGCAGGCCACCAAGATTGTAGTACGGCTTGGCGTAATCGGCCAGCGGAGAAAGCCCTTCTTCAAGCGAGTTGAGGAACACTTCCTGGCTGGGCCCCAAATTGTAAAGGGTTACGTTTTGGTGGCGTGGCGCCAATACCGCCGAACCGATTTCATCAGGCGGCGTTAAATAGTTTTCCCGCAAATCGGGCGGAGTTTGCCCGTGGGCAAGCTGTACGGTGCTGCTCACAAACAAAGCAATCAGCAATGTTGAAAGAATGGAATTAAGCTTCTTCATAAAGATAAAGTTATGGGTTGTCGATTAAAGTCGGCTCATTAAAATGTATTTAAAAAAGGGCTTTAATGGTGTTGGTTTGCCTTTTTTTACAGTTCTTATAAAGTTGTCCTTATTTCTGTCTTTTCAATTATCAATGGGGATGGCTTCGCCTTCCATTTCACCAGTTATTTTTGCGAATTCGCCGTCCAGAATGGCATTTAGTTTCACTAGTTGTTCATCAACCTGCGCAGCCAGCTCCTCGTATACGCCATATTGTTGTTCTGTCGGTCGATTGTCGCCCGTACCTACGGTGCTGGCTAAGGCAGCTAATTTATTATTCAGCTTGATGGGATAGTTAAGCACATCCTGGTACGATTCGGCTTTGGTTTGCATAAGCGTACTTTCAATGGTGGAGAGCTCATCCAAAACCGCTTGAGCCATTTCTTTTCCCT
>NNSL01000141.1 GCA_003123965.1 Balneolaceae bacterium SMO_bin1 | reverse complement strand
CACCATCACTGAAATTTAAGTTTTTAATTTCCAGCCCATCTGTATTAGAACTTTCCATTTGAGTATCATCTACAGAGCCGTTTTCGCTATCTGATAATCTGAAAAGTAAGGATAGTGAATACTGTACATTTACAGGTTTGCCGCGCTGGCGGGCAGGTTCAAACTTGGCGTGGTTTTTAACTGCTTCAACAGCTGCTTGATCACAAGCTTGGCCAATGCCTCTCATAACTTCTACATTTTCAACGTTTCCTTGTTTATCAACTATAAAGTTTAGGAAAACACGTCCTTCAATACCCGCTTGTTTGCAGCGTTCAGGGTATTCAACATGTTGTTGCAGGTTTCGAATCCCACCAATTAGCTGGGGTTCCTGTTCGACAGCTACAAAGACCTTTTTATCGGCTGAATTACCACCATTCTTTCTCTTTTCTTTCATAGCTTCCATTTCGGCAGCGGTGCGCAGATCATCAAAAGCGGCTTCATCTACATCCATGATAATTACGCCGTTTTGTCCGCGCTGTCCATATTGCGCTGTGGCCGAGGAGTCTTTCAGCACTTCAATGGAATTGATGTACTTAGGTTTGATGCGAGAAAGTGCATTCTCTTGATTATCTATTTCACCGTTAATCACATATAACGGCTCTTCTCCCGAAGGTGCTTTATCCATATTTGATTGAACGTCTTCTACTTCACTGCGCGTTATTCCATTGCTTTCCATATCGCTGCAGGCCATCAGGCCGGTCAGCATCAGGGTTAGAACAAGCATCAGTGAAACACTCCATTTTAGCGATGGCATAGAATTGGTTGTTTGTGTCATAGCATTGATGCGTTTTTTTAGCGTTGACGGGCGAACGGCCATATTTACGGCCGCGGCCGGTTTAAATACCGGTTTGGGTGATAATTCAAGTAGTAGGCTTGCATAGCGTTTGGGTGAAATGTCGGCGTCCTGCAGTACATAATGATCGCAGTACATTTCGCGATGTTCTTCAATGTTATCAGCCAGCAGGTGCACCAGGGGATGAAAGCAAAACAGCGCCTTTATGGTTTTTACTGACGCATTCAGCAGGTAGTCGCCGTTGGCAATGTGCATAAGTTCGT
>NNSL01000140.1 GCA_003123965.1 Balneolaceae bacterium SMO_bin1 | reverse complement strand
GTAAAGCGGATGTAATCTTCGCGCTGCCAGTCAACTTGGTTGAACCGTTCGGGGATGGTTTGGGTGAGCCGTGTGGCCTGATCGGGATTTTGGATTTCGAGACTGTAGAGCTCAAACGGTTCGTTAAAGAACGTATATTCGTACACCAGGTGCTGCTTATTTGGGCTCAGTTCAAACGATTGCCGGTATCCGGTTTCGGAGGTAAGTTTTTCAATATCACCACTGGTCGTATTCAGCGTATAAATATGGCGTTCACCGGGATCCACTTCGGTTGAAGCAAACACGATTTCATCACCATTGAGCCACTCGGCCCACGGTACTTCAAATTCGCCCTCGGTATGCTGGGTCATGTTTGATCCGTCGGGCTCCACCGAATAAATATGATTCCAGCCGCTTTGCTCAGAGCGTATCATAAGTTTGTTGCCCTCAGGCGCAAATTCCATGTCGGTGCCGTAGAGCCAGCCGTCGGTGCTGTTTTCGAAGACCACCGTTGAATCGCCGGTAGCCACATCATAGACTTCAATCACGCGATTTTTCTGGTCGGCGTCCATGCGATCGAGCGCTACATACTGGCCGTCGGCGCTGGCTGAGGTGCTCAGGTATGATTTGCCAGCATAAAGCTGATCAATTTTGGCGGAATCAACATACGCCACCGAAACAATTTGGCGACCGATGCCGCGGCGCGATGAGCCGGGCTCTACAAACTGGCCCACGTATTCGGGAAAATAGTACGTTTTGCTGTCGCTGTCGTCATATTGACTCAAAATCAACTTGTCGTTGCCGGCCCATCCGCTGATGCTGTAACTGGGCGTTTCTTCATCGCGGTTGGTTACCTGGGTGAGCAGCGACTGGTTGAGGTCCATAATCCAGATGTCGCCACCCTGCACAAACGCCAGACGCTGGCTGTTGGGGCTCCAGGTGGCGCCATATTCGCGCTCCTGGCTGGAAACAATTTTGCGCGCATTGCTGAAATCCGGATCGGCTATCCAGATGTCGCCGCCGTCATTATAGGTAAGGTGCTCGCCATTGGGCGAAAGGTTATATCCGCGCTCAAAATCCTCGGTGTAGCGCTGCGGGTTTTGCCCGTCGAGCGCCACCTTAAACAGCTCGTTGTC
>NNSL01000139.1 GCA_003123965.1 Balneolaceae bacterium SMO_bin1 | reverse complement strand
ACCAACGAAGAATTTATAGCAAAGCACCAACAATAATTCAGAATTAATCCAATGCTCAATAAATCAGATTACTTCATTCTCAGTTCAGCAATACTTTCACTTCTTCTTTCAGTTTACCTATGGTTCAACGGACAGAAAGAAGCCGGTTTGTTTGTAGGCATATGGGTGCCGTCGCTGCTCAGTTTCGGCAACTACTTTAAACAACGATTTGCGGAGGCCACCAATGACTGACACGCTTCTCTTTCAATTCGGCGTTTTCGTAGTCTTGTTGTTTTTGGCAGGGATCGCGTACACCATTCGCGAATTTTCGCAGATGAGTGAATCAAACCAGCGCGAGTGGAAAGAAGAAAAAAAGGATATACACATACAGGATAAATCAAACTGACGAATATTCATATAAAAAAAGCCGGGGCGCGAACCCCGGCCTTCATATGAATGCCGGATAATACTAACTCTAAATAGCTCCGGCTTTAACCAAACTCATTTAATAACTAAATGAGCTTTAATATATAATCTAACAATAAGAGGTTTTTATGAAGACAGCAATCTTAATTCTCACGCTCTCATTAAATATGGTTTTGCTCGGTTTTACTACTACCGACACCAATCATGTTGAGTCAGATGCAGACGCGACCATCGTTGAACTTGCCATGCAAACCGATGCTCTTTCAACTTTGGTACAAGCCGTTAAAGCCGCCGATTTGGTTGAAACACTGAACAGCGAAGGTCCCTTTACTGTGTTTGCACCGACCAACGAAGCGTTTAATGCGCTGCCATCCGGCACGCTTGAGTCGCTGCTGCAACCTGAAAATAAAAGCACGCTTTCCAGCATTCTTACCTATCACGTAGTGCCCGGAAAGATTATGGCCAGTGACCTGGAAGACGGCATGACGGTAGAAACCGTGCAAGGCGCTGAAATTACCATCAGTCTTGGCGACAATGCTATGGTGAATGACGCCACCGTGACGCAAGCTGATATTGAAGCCGATAACGGTGTAGTGCACATTATTGATACGGTTATATTGCCACCGGAAGGCAATGAAGATGAAGGTTACTAAAATTAATTTTCATAAATGACGATCAAAGCCCGGTTTGCGCCGGGCTTTTTTTATTTAAAA
>NNSL01000138.1 GCA_003123965.1 Balneolaceae bacterium SMO_bin1 | reverse complement strand
GATTACCACTCTTACAAACAGTATGAGTGTGGCCATCGAAAACGCGCGCCTGTTTAACGAAACAGCCCGGTTGCTGGATGAAACGGAACAGCGTGCAGCAGAGCTCCAAACAGTGAATAATATAAGCCGGGCTATGGTCTCGCAACTGGAGCTGGACGCTCTCATTAATTTTGTGGGCGAACAGATGCGCAAAACCTTTAACGCCGATATTGTTTACCTGGCTACGTATAACCGTAAATCCAACATGCTCCATTTCCCATATTATTATGGAGATGAATCTGAATCCAGACCATTTGGCAACGGCATCACTGAAAAAATTATTCTGCAACAGGAGCCTTTGCTTATCAATCAAAATCTGGATAAGGCGTACGATCAAATTAAAGCAGAGAAAAAGGGGGAAATGGTGGAATCGTATATGGGTGTTCCAATCATGGCGGGAGAAAAGTCCATTGGGGTAATAAGTGTACAAAGCAAGGAGCAGACCAACCGGTTTTCTGAGAATGATCAGCGCCTGCTTACAACCATTGCTGCAAATGTAGGTGTGGCCATGCAAAATGCAGAATCATACGAAAAACTGCGAACGGCTTTGACAGACTTAAAGTCCGCACAAGAGCAATTGATTCAACAAGAAAAACTTGCCTCGCTTGGTCAGCTTACCGCCGGAATTGCCCACGAAATAAAGAATCCGCTGAACTTTGTAAATAACTTTTCCGATCTCAGCATTGAGTTGATCGACGAGGTTCGGGAAGAACTCAAAAATCTTACAATTCCTAAAGATAATTTTGTTCTTGATATTTTGAGTGATATTGAAGGAAATCTCAAGAAAATTCACGAACATGGTACCCGGGCTGACGGTATTGTAAAATCAATGCTTCAGCATTCACGGGGCGGCACCGGAAAAATAGAACCGACCGATATTAACGCCCTCATTAAAGAATATGTGAACCTGGCCTTCCATGGCATGCGGGCCAGCAAAAACCCAATAAATGTAGATATTGATCTGAATTTAGATGAAAATGCAAGAGAAATTCCTTTAATTGCAGAGGACTTCAGCCGGGTAATTTTAAATTTGTGTAACAACGCTTTTGATGCCATGCGGGAGAAGCTTCATAG
>NNSL01000137.1 GCA_003123965.1 Balneolaceae bacterium SMO_bin1 | reverse complement strand
AGTACCGAGAAGCAAAATACGGAAACAATGAGCCACATTTCAGGCGTCCGAAATTTGCTGAAATAGGGCATATAGTTGAACATAAACTCGTTGAGCAAGCGGAAATGGTGCCCCAAAGAAAACAGCATGGTTAGCGTACCGACGCCAAGAAACAGGTACTTAATTTTCTTTTGTAGCGGAATATCCCGATAAGGGTCAACACAAAAGCGATGGCACCAAAATAATGTGGGCCGCTGGTAACGGGTTTAGGTCCCCAGTAAGCCTCAGCCGAGCCGCCCCCAAAAAGACCTGGAATAATAAGCGTAAGTAGTTCTTTTATTCCCTGTGACCACCGGAAAGCATATTGAAGGTCGAGTCCGCTGCCGCCCGCCCCGGCCAGGGTAGACCCTCCGCGTATACTGTATGCGGCGTATTCATAAAGCGTCAGGAAACCTTCCATACTGCACAAAATGGCTAGCAGTCCACCGCCAATCATGAGCCCGGTGCGTACGCCCCATTTTCTGATAGCTTCCTTACGATATTGAATGGCGGTATCGAAAATCCACCAGAAGCCCATCAGGTATAAAAAATAATAGGTCACCTGCGGATGATTGGCTCGCAGCTCCAGCGTTATGGATAAAGCAAAAATAAACAGGCCAAGCCACTTTTTATCACTTCGCGAGAGCAACCAGTAGCCAACAAGCATCCACGGGATAAAAGCAAAAGCTATAAATTTATTATAATGGCCGGCTTCTATAATGATAGGCAAATAGGTAGTAAAGCCGATAAATATGGAGCCTACAGATGAAGCAAGCGGCCGAAAACCCTGAATCACAAAAAAGAAATATAGCCCGCCCAGTAAAATCCAGTAATATGGCAGTGGATAGGTATCACCTGAAATGGCATTAATCAGCGTGTCGAAATTGGGTACGGGTTGGGGCTGTGAAATAGTATAGGCGGGCATGCCCGAAAACATATTAGTAGCCCAAAGCGGATTCTCCCCATTGTTGGCTTGCTTGTACTCAATGATGGACTCGGCCCCGGCGCGCCATTGCAGTACATCATCGCCGAAAAACTTTTGGCCTCCAAGGAAAATAGCGCTGTATAAAATGAGGGGCAGCAAAAATAAAACAGCCA
>NNSL01000136.1 GCA_003123965.1 Balneolaceae bacterium SMO_bin1 | reverse complement strand
CATCGTCACCGGCGGAACCGGCGCTCTTGGCTCGGCTGTTACTAAACAATTGCTGGAAGTCGGCGCCAAAGTCAGCATTCCCTGTTATAACAAATCGGAACTGGATGATTTAAACAAAAGGATCATAAACGAATATTTATAGAAACCGGAATTGATTTAACCAACGAAGAGGCTACTCAAAATTTCTATGAAAGTGCAATTCAGTCAAATGGCGGGCTTTGGGCTTCTATTCATATTGCCGGTGGATTCGGAATGGGAAGTGTTGCGAATAGCACCAAGGCAGATTTCATGAAGCAGATCAACCTCAATCTGGTTACCTGCTTCAATTCATGCCGCAATGCGGTTAGGCACATAAGAAATACAGGCAAAGGCGGACGCATAGTAAATATTGCTTCGCGCCCGGCCCTCGAACCCAGACAGGGTGCCGGGATGAGCGCCTATACTACCAGCAAGGCGGGGGTCGCGGCGCTGACGCAGTCACTGGCGGCAGAAGTTTTTGAAGACGACATTCTGGTCAATGCTGTGGCCCCTTCCATTATAGACACCGAAGCCAATCGCAGCGCCATGCCCGATGCCGACTACGACACCTGGCCAAAGCCGGAAGAGATTGCCGCCCAGATTGCCTATCTGGTTTCCACGGAAAATTACGTGACCCGCGGCGGTGTGATTCCGGTTTATGGGAAAAGCTGAATTAAGTTCTGCATGACCTGGTTCAATCTTTCAAACTGAATTTATTTAAAATCTTTCAGCGCTTCCAAGCCTGACTGGTAGCCAATGGCTATCATTTCGGAAGTATGATTGGTATCTACGCGGCTGTACTCTTCGAGATTGGGTTGTATCATTATATCCGCATCCTCAACCCGCACCCGTGCCAGGTGTATTAAAGCCATATCCAGGCTATTGTTTAAAACGTCAATGATATCCTCCGGACGCTTATATTTGCGATAGGCTTTCACATCCACAGCAATAATATGTTCTGCACCCAGCTCCTTCAACGCTGATATAGGTACGCTTTCAAGCAGGCCGCCATCCACCAGCAGGCGCCCGTCAATTTCAACCGGCTCAAAAATAACGGGTATACACGTGCTTGCCTTGACGGCTTCCGAAACGTTGCCCTCTTTAATAAT
>NNSL01000135.1 GCA_003123965.1 Balneolaceae bacterium SMO_bin1 | reverse complement strand
AAAAGATAGGGCGACAATTTGTTAACCTTCCCGTAATTAAACGCCAATAATACCAGCAGGCATAGCCCGGCAATGCCCAGGGCTCCCATGCTTATCTGTTCAGTATAGAAGAAGGCGATCACCAGTACGGCAATAAGATCATCGACCACGGCAACAGCCGTAACAAATACCTTCGCCCAAACCGGCACCCGTGAGCCCAGCACGGCCAGTACACCGATTACGAAAGCAATATCGGTAGCCATAGGAATAGCCCAGCCGTTCATAAAATCAGTACCGCCATTGAATCCCCAAAAAATGAGCGCCGGCA
This sequence comes from Balneolaceae bacterium SMO_bin1, assembly GCA_003123965.1. Next base: position 822 of record NNSL01000135.1, on the reverse strand, counting down.
CGGCTGCCCCGCTAAAAGCCGCTACCACCGGCAGCAAGGCCGACTGAAACGTCGAAAGCTCACCGTATTTCAGTTCCCTTTTGATTTCAAGCCCGACCAGCAGGAAAAAAATCGCCATCAGGCCGTCATTAATCCATTCATGAACGGAGTGTTCAATCATCAGCGAAGAAAAGCCGATGATAAACTCCAGCTCCAGCAGGTGCTCATAAAACCCATTAAGCGGGCTGTTGGCAATGATAAGAGCCGCTATGGTAGCAAGTAGCAGCATCATACCTGCAGCGGAATCTCTTTTAAAGAAGTGAAGGATGGACGTGTAGAGTTTTGAATTATTCACGTTTCGAAATGTAGGTTAAAATGGTGTTCAATTTTTTAAAACTACCAGAACCGTAAAAATGGCACCGCCGCGGTCAGGCAGCGGTGCCTGTTGGGGATTATGCTTGGGGATGGTGATGAAATGTTTGGGAGTAATCGTATGACATTGTCACCTTTCCCACAGCATCTTCAGGGATCAAATATTTCTGTCTGTTGAATGCTTAGTGTATAAATCAGTCACTTTCTTTACTTGCAGAATTTTGCGTTTATCATGCAGAATTATGTTAAATCTGATCGATGGAGGTACGCTTGTTCTCCTTGATTTCTTTAAAATGCGAAGGCGACAGCCCGGTTTCTTTTTTGAATTGCCGGGAAAAGTGTTGCTGGCTGCTGTAGCCCAGCTCATAGGCAATCTCCGTCAGGTTTTGTTCGCCATAGACAATCAGCTCTTTCGCCCGCTCTATTTTTTGCAGGATGAAGTAGCGTTCAATGGACTTGCCCTCTACGCTT
>NNSL01000134.1 GCA_003123965.1 Balneolaceae bacterium SMO_bin1 | reverse complement strand
ATCAAATCACAGAAACAATAAATAAAACCGCCTATGAAAACGAATAATTCAAAGAAACAAAAAGTTCAAATCATGCTATCTGTTCTGATCATTGTGATTGGAGTGGTCTTAATGATTCTCAAAATAATTGCTGACAGCGAGCCGGGAGCTATTCCCCTCCTGCTGATTGTACTGGGTATTGCATGGTATTTCGTCGCACGAAATCGAATGCGGACACAGCATACGTAAACTTCAATGATATATTTTTTTGACCTTTACTTTGAAATTCAAAGTACTTTCACAACAACATAAAACATCATGCTCGTTCCCACGCTCTGCTTGGGAAACCTGTCATGAATCTCTGCTTCACATCCAAATTTCAGGAAGCAAAGTTCCACCTACCGTTCCGAAGAAGGGCTTCGGAACGAGTATAAGGGAAATTCATATTCAACCAACAAAAACACGGAAATAACACCCATGAACACAGAAAAATCACTCACTCAATCCATCTTATGGCTGGCACTTGTAACCGGCGGAATACTGCTGATACCATTGATCGCAATGCAATTCACTAATGAAGTAGTCTGGACACTCAGCGATTTCATTTTTGCAGGAATTTTAATTTTTGGTACCGGACTTGCTTATAAGCTTGTTACCACGAAGACAGGCGAACTTGTTTATCGCATAGCCATTGGATTTGCACTTTTTACCGGACTCTTTCTGATTTGGGTCAACGGAGCAGTAGGCATCGTAGGCTCTGAGGAGAACCCCGTTAATCAGTTATATTTCATAGTCATTTTTGTCGGAATCATTGGTGCTTTTTTGTCCCGCTTTCAATCCCGGGGATTATCCCGCACAATGTTTGCAATGGCAGGCACGCAGGCAATGATTGCAGCTATTGCAATTATCGGTGGTTTTTATCAGTCTCCTCCGGGTACAGTATTCCACATCATCGGGGTAAACGGGTTTTTTATCACACTCTTTATCGTAGCGGCATTTCTGTTTCGATATGCAGCGGAGGAAAGCGATGAACCGCAATTTGAATCAGCCGCATAATTACAACGGAGAGGTTTACAATGACAAATCCACACAAATTAAACGAATCGGGCAAAAGAACAAACGAGGTTATCATCGTTTTTATGCTTGCAGTGACAGCTGCCATACTCAT
>NNSL01000133.1 GCA_003123965.1 Balneolaceae bacterium SMO_bin1 | reverse complement strand
CAGCTTTACGAACGTACGACAGTGGGCAAATTGTGCCTTTGCGCAACATCGATCATACTTGGGAAAATACGGCTGTTGGCGGCCGATGCCTGGGTTTTGACCAAGAGTTTAACTATCCCATTGAGGCATCGCTTGGTTATTCTCATTACGGCAGCACCGAAGGAGCCCCGGAACGAACAGAACGCGAGTCTAATCTCAGCCAAATATTCTTGAAAGTAGATCTTCAACAACGCCTGTTGGGTGTCAATATAGATTATGGGTTCGGGGTTAATTTTAATAACTACAATACCACCCTTGATGAACGATTTACATCGCTGGAATCTTTTGAGCGAAAAATTGCAGTGGCTCACCTATACAGTACATTTGAATGGAATCCGATTTCAGGTTTGATGATAAAACCGGGAGCGGCTTCACAAATTACTACTGAAGGACAGGCCACTTTTGAACCCCGATTACGCATCGCATATCAACCGAATAATACCAATAGTGAAATAAGTGCATCTGTTGGTAAATACGCACAGCTAAGGGCCGGAATATCAGATCAGAGAGATGTGGGTACGGTATTTACAGTCCTGCAGCCAATAATTGAAGAAAAAGCTGTCCCAACCGCACTGCATGGGATATTAGCGTATCAACAGGATATTACTGAAAATTTTACCACTAAGATCGAAGGATATGTTAAAAAACACGAAAATATAAGCGTTGCAGAATGGAACCCAGAAGTGGGTATTGAATTAGAAACGGCTCTGGCCGACGGCCTTGCGTATGGCTTTGACGCGCAACTAACCTATCAAACAAGCAAGCTGTATGCATCTGCAAATTACGGGTGGGCAAAAGTTAAGTATGAAGCAGCAACAGACGATTTGGGCGCTTGGATAAGGGAACCAATTTTCAGCTATTCTCCTGCTCACGATCAACGTCATAAGCTGAATACGATTTTTAGCTACAAAATTGGAACGTTTACCGCTAACGCTCGCTGGGAGTTTGGCACCGGAAGACCGTACACGCGTCTTCTTCGGCTTTGATATTTTTGTGCAGGTGCCCGACGAAAAGGTGGACGAAACCAATGGTACTGCACGTACGCTCTTTACCGCCCTTACGATCAACGGCTACCCTATTATCATCGTCTTGACATTTCCCTTTGGCGACCT
>NNSL01000131.1 GCA_003123965.1 Balneolaceae bacterium SMO_bin1 | reverse complement strand
CACGTCATCGTTGCGGTACACGCGCTGGTTGTTTTGACTGAATACCTCCGTATAACCCTCAAAGGGAAGTTGTTGCTGAATAGTAATATACTTTGTGTTCAGCATATCCAGTACAGGATGATTAAAACCCGTTTGGTTATCCATCAGCAAGTGGTCAATCAGATCTTGGTAATGCGCGAGTTTTGCTCCGGAATATCCGCCAAGCGTAGGATAAAAATACGAGGGAATAGCGTTGTTAAATGGGTTGCGATCCAAAGCAAAAGCGCGGTAGGGGTAGCCATCTCCGGAATCAATATTCTGCGTGATAAACTTGTCGGCCGGTGTTTGTCGCTGTTGTATCATCTGCTCGGCTTCAAGGGTATCCGAAGCCATTTGATTTTCATTGACGTAGCGACTGTCAACGCTGAGCATATCGTAGGCCGTAAGAACCAGTAATCCAATGAGCAGATATCCTTTGCTGACTTTCCGTTTTACAAAACCTACAATAAGTCCACCTGCAAGTAATGTCAAAATAAGGTAGCGAATGGAATCACTGCTGGCCATCTCCTTGCGGTCGGGTTTTAGCCGCGTGTTGATAAAGTTTTGTACTCGTTGCTGAACCTGTTGATTATCAGGTGATACATTGTTCTGCTGCGCAACTTGCTGAGCGTATTGCTGGAATTCACCCGGCTTTTCAAACGAAAGCAGTGCATTGCTGCCAAGTGCAAAAACGACTCCCAGCCCAATGGCAATACCTAGTGGTGTATATAATTCTTTTATGGATTTTTGTTTGTCCTTGGCGATATCAAACAGAGCTTCAATGCCATATACGGCTAATACCGCGAAGCAGAAAACGGTTGCAATAAGCCAGGTTTCGGGCACGCGGAATTTATCAAAATAGGGGATATAGTTGAACACAAATTCATTAAAGGCCGGCAGGTTATGACCTAGTGAAAACAGCAGGGTTAGCGAACCCATGCCAAAGAAGAGGTATTTGATTTTTTTGCGGTATGCGAAAAGCCCTATTAAAGCTAAGATGAAAGCGATAGCCCCGAAGTAGTGCGGGCCGCTGGTAAATGATTTCGGTCCCCAGTAGGCTTCGCCGGATGAGCCGCCGTAAAGGCCCGGGATAATGAGTGTTAGCAGTTCGCCAACTCCTTGCGACCAGCTAAACGCATATTCGAGTGTTAGTCC
>NNSL01000130.1 GCA_003123965.1 Balneolaceae bacterium SMO_bin1 | reverse complement strand
CTATGGATTCACTTTTTTCTTTTGGTCAATCCTACAAAGGTCAAAACCCAATGGTTGTAGATAGAATGTCGCCGGGTTATATTAATTGTAATGAATTTTCTTCTACCGTGATGTATGCTTTTGAAAAAATGCCAGTTATTCAGGGTTATTCAACCAAAACAGGCGAACTTAAATGGCAAAGTCGTTTTGATGATCTAAGTTATTCTAAAGTTACGGAAGAAAATGAGGGAGGTCGAACGCGATTGACCTACAGCATGCCCAAAAATAATATCAAAGATATGATTGCTGCTCCTACAATTTTATCAGATGAAGCTGCATTAATTCAAGTATACAGAAGGATTACTCCAGAGGATTCCTATGAAACTGAGAATACAGTTTTCAGTTTTTTGATCAATAGTGCTTCGGGAAAAGCTGATTATATTGGTGAGGATATTCCTGCCATTTCCGAAATAGGGAAAAATTTATTAGCCACAGTTAGTCTCTCAGAAAACTATATGCTTTCTCGAATATATTCCTATGAGCTTGAAAATGAGTTTACAATCAACGATTGAATTTTAGTGACAACCATTGAAGCTTGATAATTACGTGTCTTGATTCACGCGTTTAATCTTCGCCCCTACATTGCTCAGCTTTTCTTCCAGATCTTCGTAGCCGCGATCGAGGTGATAATGCGGAGCACTTCGGTTTTGCCCTTGGCGACCATGGCGGCAAGCACCAGGCTTACGCTGGCGCGCAGGTCGGTGCTCATTACCGAGGCCGATTTTAGTGTAGCAGGTCCTTTCACGGTGGCCGTATTTTCTTCCACATCGATATCGGCCCCCAGCCGCACCAGTTCCGGCACGTAGCTAAAGCGATCGTAATAGATGGTATCGGTTACGGTTGATTCGCCGGCGGCCTGGGTCATCATGGTGCACCACTGGGCCTGCAAATCGGTAGGGAAGCCCGGGTACACGGCCGTTTCAACAGAAGTAGGGCTGATTTTTTGCGGCGCGCTGATGTGAATTTTATCGCCATCAATGGAGCAGTCGATACCGGCTTTCTTGATGTAATCAGGAAAAACGCCCAGATCATCGGGGTCGGTGCCGGTGAGCGTTACGTCCGAATCGGGGTGCATGGCAGCGGCAATCATAAAGGTGCCGGTTTCAATGCGGTCGGGGGCATTTCGCACTTCAAC
>NNSL01000129.1 GCA_003123965.1 Balneolaceae bacterium SMO_bin1 | reverse complement strand
GTGTGCTTTGATTTGCGGGTTCATCATGACTTTCTGTTTGAACATTATTTGGTTGCTCCTCGCTGTTTGATCCACAACCGGGTAATATTAATCCGATTGCAGTAACAGGGATGAGAATTAAAAACGTAATTCGGTTTTTCATAGTGGTAATTCGTTTAATCATTTATTGAGAGGAAATTTCTGATAATGGCGTACCGATCAGGCGTTCGATTTCAGCGACAGCCCGGTTATATTCGGCCAGCGCCTGGATGTAGCGGGTGCGGCTGGTAAACAGCGTCCGTTGGGCGTCGAGCACCTCCAGGTAATCAAACTTCCCTTGCCGGTAGCCGGTTTGGATGCCTTCAAAAGCGGACTCGGCACCGGGCAGTACTTCGTCTTGCAATTGCTGTACTTCATGGTAGGATGCCTGGAGCGTGTTGTATGCTTCCTGCAGCCTGCGATTGACTTCCGTAACAGCCGCTTCCCACTGGGTTTTCCCACGGTTGATTTGATATTTAGCCGCTTGGATATTGCCCTGGTTGCGATCAAAAAACGGGAGCGGAATGGAAATGCCCACTACGGCCGCTTCGGCACCCACATCTTCAAAGCGTTTATAACCCCCACTGATGGTAGGGTTTGGGATACCTTCAGCGCGTTCAAGTGCCAGTCGGGATTCGCGCTGCTGCAATTCCGTAGCCCATCGCGCCACATCCGGGTTGCGCTGGATATATTGCGTCAGTAATTGATACGCCGGAACAGGTTCAGGTGATTCCAGCGCACCGGCCAATCCTTCGAAGTCAGTCTGCTCGCTTCCCCAAAAAGACGCCAAATTACTGCGGGCCGCTTCGAAACGGTTGAGCGCGTTTTCTAGATCAATGCGAGCACGCGATAATTCAACCTCAGCCCTCGTCTCTGCAATCGGTGATACTTTGCCGGCTTCGACCTGCGCAGAGATGGAATCAAACAACTTTTGGGCTACCTCTACCAGTTCTTGCTGTTGGCGCCATTGCCGCTGAGCTTCCAAGGCAGATATATACGCTTTCGTAACGTCGGTGAGTACGTCCAGACGCTGCGCTTCGTAATCCCACCCAGCCAGTTTTTTATTATATCCAGCCAAGCGATTGCGTTTCAGCCGATCCGCTCCAAGCAGAATCTTTTGTCCAAGTCGGATGGTAATTTCGCGGCTGTCCAGTCCTT
>NNSL01000128.1 GCA_003123965.1 Balneolaceae bacterium SMO_bin1 | reverse complement strand
ACCCTATATCGAGCGCGATGAATCACTGGCGGACCGCTATCAAACCGTGTTTGCGAAAGATTTGGGAAGCAAAGCTGCCCCTACGGCCGGACTCCATTTTACGCCGGAACTGCTGGAATCCCTGAAGGAACGCGGAATCGAAAAGCAGGAGGTGACGCTTCATGTCGGGCTGGGAACGTTTGCGCCGGTTAAAGCCGATAAAATTGAAGATCACACCATGCATAGTGAGTGGTACAGCCTCTCAAATGAACAGGCCGAAGCATTAAATAGTGCAAACGATATTACCGCGGTTGGAACTACAAGTGTTCGGGTGCTTGAGTCGGCCCGCAAACCGGGTGAGCCGTTCAAGGCGAGTTCAGGCGAGACAGATATTTTTATCACGCCGGGCTACGAATTTCAATCGGTCGACCATCTTATTACAAACTTTCATCTGCCCAAAAGTACTCTTCTGATGCTTGTAGCAGCTTTTACAGGAATGGACTCAATGTGGAAAATTTATCAACATGCCATTCAAAACGAGTACCGTTTTTACTCATTTGGGGATGCAATGCTATTATTATAGCGTTCAGAAGTAAAGAAAAAACAGGGGTGTATAAATAAATAAAAACAATCAGATAGAGGGTTTTAGAATTTTTCTTTCCCCGACTTTTAGAATCACTATATTAAGCGCGTAATAACAAGTGGCTAATTTTAAAGAATCAACCAGACGAATATGACAACTATTATTATCGGAGCAGGTATTGCAGTTATCGCCTTGATTGGCTGTATTACCATTTACATTTCTATCTCCAAAGCTGATGCCGGTAACGTACAAATGCAAAAAATTGCAGCGGCCATCTCGGAGGGAGCCATGGCGTTTATTGGCCGCGAATATCGCACACTTGCAATTTTCGCTGTCATCATTTCATTGCTGCTTTGGTACTTTCTTGGGGCGTGGACTGCTGTTTGCTACATCATAGGTGCAACTCTTAGTGCAACTGCCGGGTTTATTGGTATGCGTGCGGCTACAAAGGGAAATGTGCGAACCGCCGCGGCAGCCGGGAAAAGTTTGTCAGGTGCCCTGAAGATAGCATTTCGAAGTGGTGCCGTCATGGGACTCGCCGTTGTGGGCCTGGGACTGCTTGGACTCACATTCCCTGCTTTATATCGGAACGGGAGCTATTGGCCTTGAATCTATCATACTTTCC
>NNSL01000127.1 GCA_003123965.1 Balneolaceae bacterium SMO_bin1 | reverse complement strand
CTTGCATCGCATTCACAACTAAGGTTCTGAACATATCGTCATCAATTCGATTGTTGTATTTGAACACAAATTCAGTAATGTAATCGGGTAAATATTTCAGGGATACGCTGTGGTATTGCCCCATAATGCCACGTTCAATAATAGCCCAAAAACTTTCAATGGTGTTGGTGTTAATACCTCGATAGGAGTACATATTTTGGTGATCAATTTTAAGGTGTTCGATAATGTTGTCAAGCTTGTTATATCCTTTGTAGTTGTCCGTGATTAATACCGCGTCCTCTTCTTTTACCCGATTTTCAACCATTTCTTTTAAATTTTTGTGGCTGAGTTTCTCCATCACTTTGGCTACGACATTGCCATCGCGTTCGGCAATACCTACTACAGGAACTTTACGCGTTCCACGGCCACGCTTTACCAGTTCGGCGGGAATCCATTTTTTCTTGCGTTTGCCTTCGGCTATATCGAATCTCTTTTCTAAGCGCTGGATGGTATTATCGTAATATTCCTTTTGCTCTTTACTTAGGCTATTGGCTCCACCCCTTCGGGGTTTCCCACCTATGAAGGTTTCATCCATTTCCACCACGTTGTCGAGTTCGCCCAACGGTTCCCGCATCAGCTTTCGCATTTTCATGCCCATGCGCCACGCGGTTTTGTAGCTTACGTCTAAATTACGCTCCAGTTGTTTGGCCGAAACGCCTTTTTTGGCATCAGTTACCAGTGAGAAGGCAATAAGCCATGTCCGCAACGGGATACGGGTTTTGTGTAGCATCGTACCCACGGTAACGCTGAACGATTTATTACACTTTTTACAGGTGAAACGGTGATCTTTTTTGCGCTTACTCACCTTTTCCGATTCGCAATACGCACACTTCGGGGTGTCGCCCCAACGGGCTTGCTCAAAATATTTGATGGCCGTCAGTTCATCGGGAAACTTTTCGGTGATTTCAATTAGGTTCATGGAATTTTCTGGGTTTGTCTTTATAGTTTTGTGAAATTTCTAAAACGGTATTTTCCGAAAGACTTGAATTGTTACTTTTAATGAACTTGGTGAATGTACTTACCCCTTGTTGATCTATAAATTCCTTTACATCAGATTCACCTAAACTATCGAGACTTTCAGCAACCCTTCTATTTATTTCTCTATGAATTATTTGGTTGTTTTCAATGATTTTATCTTTGATTTCT
>NNSL01000126.1 GCA_003123965.1 Balneolaceae bacterium SMO_bin1 | reverse complement strand
CGGCGGGCGATATCTTTTTCGTGGGTAATGAGTAAAATGCTAACGCCGTCGGTTTCGCGCAGTTCAAAAAGCATGTCGAGTAAAATTTCAGTATTACGCTCATCAAGATTACCAGTTGGTTCATCTGCTAAAATAAGTTCAGGCTTATTGATGAGTGCGCGAGCCATGGCTACACGCTGCTGCTCCCCGCCGGAAAGCTCGGTGGGGCGGTGACCGGAGCGATCCGGGATGCCAAACCGATCGAGCAGCTGCATGGCCCGGTCATTGGCGTCATTGCTGGAAGCTCCGCTGATGAGCGCGGGCATCATCACGTTTTCGAGCGCGGTAAATTCCGGCAGTAAATGATGAAACTGAAATACAAAACCGAGCTTTCGGTTTCTAAAATCAGCCAGTTCTTCGCTGCTCATATCGTACATGTGCTGCCCCTGCCAGCTAATGGTACCGGAGTCGGGCTGATCGAGTCCGCCCAGGATGTGCAGCAGCGTACTTTTGCCGCTGCCGCTGGCACCAACAACGCAAATCACATCACCTGAGGTAATAGAGATGGATACATCATCGAGCACAACCAGCTCGTCGCCCCCCGTTTTACTGGGAAAAGATTTTGACAAATGTTCGCCCTGCAGAATGAGATCCTTGTCCATCAGTCAAGTTTGCTGTTTGTCAGTTCAGGGTACATAATTGATTCAATGTGCAGGCATTCAAATGTGTCGAGATCTACAACGGCTTTTACTGCACAAACATGATTATTGCCGCTGGCAAGCTTGTATCGGTGTGGAGTACCGAGCGTAAATCGTTTTAGTGAGGTTTCCGAATCCATGCCCAACACAGAATTGAACGAGCCGGTCATGCCGGCATCGGTGATATAGCCGGTGCCTTTGGGCAGCAGGCGGGCATCGCGGGTGGGAATATGGGTGTGCGTGCCCACCATAACCGAAACGCGCCCATCAAGATGCCAGGCCATGGCCATTTTTTCGGCCGTGGCTTCGGCATGAAAATCTACAAACACAATGTCGGTTTCTTCTTTGATGCGGTCCAGCGCCCAGTCGGCCGTGGAGAACGGATCATCAATATCTGGGAGATATGTACGTCCCTGCAGGTTAAGCACACCAACTTTTAAATCCCGACTTTTCAAATCATAAATGGTATATCCGTATCCGGGATTTCCGCTGGGGTAGTTGAGCGGACGCAAAATGTTGGG
>NNSL01000125.1 GCA_003123965.1 Balneolaceae bacterium SMO_bin1 | reverse complement strand
AGGAGCTTCTTGCCAGGGTGTTTACCACCTATTTCCATAACCTTAAAGCGAATCTATTGGGCTTTTTACGCCTTTGCCGCCGCGCTTAATTACGTGCGTATATACCATTGTGGTTGCAACGTTTTTGTGGCCGAGCAGCTCCTGCACTGTTCGAATGTCGTAGCCTTCTTCGAGCAGGTGCGTGGCAAAGCTGTGGCGGAATGTATGGCAGGTAACGTGTTTAGCAACCTTGCTTTTATTTACTGCCTGCCGCACCTTGCGCTGAATGGTAGAATTGGACAGGTGATGCCGGTGAACCAGCCCGGAGCGCGGATCTTCACTTATTTGTGTGGAGGGAAACAGGTATTGCCACTTTAGCTTTGAAGCCTCAGACGGATACTTCCTGGCCAATGCTTTGGGCATCAATACCTTGCCATATCCGTTCTTCAAATCTCTGGCGTGTAAATTGCTCACTTTTTTGATCTGCGTTTGCAGCGCTTTTATGCAAAATTCCGGCAGTATGGTTATGCGGTCTTTATTTCCCTTGCCCGAGCGCACCTGAATTTGCTTGTAGTCAAAATCAAGATCGAGTACGCGCAGCCGAAGGCACTCGGAAATGCGCAACCCGCCACCGTAGAGCAGGCAGCAGATAAGCCAGGCGCGTCCCGTAAGGTGGCCCAGTACCTGTCTGACCTCTTTCCGGTTCATTACTACCGGCAGCTTTTGCGGCTTCTTTGCGCGATCGAAACCCGCAAGTTCTTTCAGCGGCTGCTTCATCACCTGCTCATACAAAAAGATGATAGCGCAGAGGGCCTGGTTCTGTGTAGAAGGGGCAACATTGCGGCTATTAGCCAGATACGATAAATATTCTACGACATCCGCTTCGGTTAACTTTTTGGGGTGGCGGAGGTCATGAAACCGGACGTACCGTTTAACCCAGTTTTCGTACGCCTGTTCGGTTCGGTAGCTATAGTTTCTGCGGCGTATTTCGGCACGCAGTGCGGACAGCAGTTTTGATTTACTCATGGCAATTGCCTTAATGTTTTATAGTATGACAACTGCCAAGCCAATTCCTTACACTTTTAATATTACGTCAACATATTATGCTGCATGACTTTGACATAATATTGCATTATCCTGCATTGTAGCATTTTGAGAAAACTTTTTGCATGTTATAAGGCGTAACATAATTATTATACAGCGGGGGTACTTCTGTATAATTATA
>NNSL01000124.1 GCA_003123965.1 Balneolaceae bacterium SMO_bin1 | reverse complement strand
AAGGCATGAAGTTTGAAGGTGCGGCGCGAACTATTAAGTTTGCTTTAGGAGAAAACCCAACCCGGGTACATGGACAGGGTAACGGCGTACAACCCCGAACCCGAATGGGTGTAGAACAAGTAGTTCGTGGTCATTTTGATGAAGCGCTCGATTATAAGCGTAATCGTGAAGCGTACCTGAAAGCGAAAGCAGAATTTGATCGCAGGGGACGTGGAATTCCGCCGGTTCCCGTTGCCGAAAATCTGCGGTACGAAGTGTTGAATGATATCATTGAAGGTGAGATTCTAGTGCATTGCCACTCATATCGAGCTGACGAAATTCTCATGTTAATGCGGGTTTTTAATGATTATGAAATTAAAAACTACACCTTTCAGCACGCAAACGAGGCTTTTAAAGTAGCCCCGGAATTGGCTAAAAACGGTGCTCACACCTCCGTTTTCTCCGACTGGTGGGCATATAAATTTGAGGTGTATTATTCCACTGCCTACAATGCGTCCATATTGAATGCCAATGGGGTGATTAACAGTATCAACAGTGACAATGATCAGTTGCTTAGAACGCTTAATCATGAAGCATCAAAGGTTGTTCGATATGGAAATACCACCGAAAACGATGCCTTGAAAATGATCACCCTGCATCCCGCCATACAACTTGGAATTGATGAGCAGGTTGGAAGCATTGAGGAAGGCAAGCACGGTGATGTTGTAATCTGGAGCGGACATCCTCTGAGTATCTACAGCAAAGCTGAAATGACATTTGTAGATGGGACCAAATACTTCGATTACGAAAATGATCCTGATGATATGCGAATACAGATTAATCCGGCTGTTGAATTTGAGGATGGTTCAAACTTTCCGTGAAATCGTATCCCGCCGGAATGAAGATGCGTGTATTCAGGACGCTTTCATTCTTATGCAAAATAATATTCAAAATTAAACAGGAGACAGAAAGATGAAGAAACTCAATACATTTATTGTAATGGCTGCTCTGCTGTTTGGTTTATCCGGTATTGCAGAAGCCCAAATAACTGAGAAACCGGAATTCGGCAAGTTTGCTATTACCGGGGCCACCATTCACACCGTGACTAATGGAACCATTGAAGGCGGTGTTCTGCTAATTGAAGGCGAAAAGATTTCATACGTCGGTCAAAATGCAAAAATCACTAATGAGTACACCCGCATTGATGCGACAGGCAAACATATCTATC
>NNSL01000123.1 GCA_003123965.1 Balneolaceae bacterium SMO_bin1 | reverse complement strand
TGTTTATCATAGACTTCATGAATACATTTGTCCGAAAGATTTTGCGCTCAAATCTTGTTCGCTCTACCTGGCGGCGCGTGATCCATCTCTGGAAGCCGATGGCCGCGTGGACCATACTCATTTGGGGAATTATTGCCATAATTTTAGCCCCTATTTCGTCTGCTGTTCTGGGCCTGGAATTTTTCCGGAGCGGGCAGCTTGTAGTCGGAAATGAACAGCTCATTTCCTGGATGCTGTCACCCGTTGGGGCAAGCTACATATTACTCGGTGCTGCGCTCACCCTTATCGGGTGGATCCTTCGGTTTGCCGGAATCTTCCAGATCGTGGCTGATGACATCAATACACAAGCGGTAGATATTCGGAATATTATATTTCGCATCCTCGGCAAAACGCATCTGTTATTCCGGCTGTGTTTATTTATCGTGGCAACAGCGCTGCTCTTGTTTTTACCGCTGGCGGCAGGCCTGGCATTGATTTATGAATTATTGCTGGATACCTATGATATTAATTACTACCTCTCGGCTACTCCAATTGAATGGCATATCGCTATCATCGCATCTGCAATTTGGTTGTTGACCTGGCTAACGGGAATCGTTTATCTGGCCGGCCGGTTTCTGTTTGCATTGCCTACGTATCTGCACAGTCAAAAATCCATTAGAGAATCATTACGGTACGCCTGGCAAATTGGATCACAAAAATCAAAGAAACAGCTGAAATCCATTCTTGCTGCCATCAGCTTTTGGGTTATACTTCGTTTTATTGTAGATGCCATTTTCTTTACTGCATCCTTTTGGCTCATCAGTTGGATTACTGACTTTACAAGCAGTTTGCGAATTATCGCACTTGCAACAGGAATCTATATAACAGCCTCTCTCTTTCTTGATGCTATTATCTCCTTTCTGGGATTTTCGTACGTATCAACGCTTATTACAAAGCTATACTTTCAGGATTTTCAACAGTTCACTGTTACTTCAGCCCCGCGCTCTCGATACAAATTCAAAAAACTCGGAGCCGTTTTGAAGAAGATCGTTCGGCCTCAATTTCTTTTCCCGGTAGTTGGAGGTATTGTTTTCATCAGCTTTGTTTTCAGCGGTTATATGATAGAACAGATCCCGGAGCCAAAGAACAGCCAAGTCAAAGTAGCAGCCCATCGGGCCGGCCCTGCACCAGCTCCCGAGAATACGCTGCAAGCCCTTGATCTAACCATGCAAACCAAA
>NNSL01000122.1 GCA_003123965.1 Balneolaceae bacterium SMO_bin1 | reverse complement strand
CGGACTGTTCAAAAAGGTGGATAACGATGATTTTATCCTACAGATTGGCTGGTGGTTTGTTATAAGCTGTATTGCAAACAGCCTTTGGATTATCGCCTGGGTGCACGACTACATAGGTCTATCCGTTCTACTGATAACCACGCTGTTATTTTCGCTGATTAAGATCGTCATCAATACCAACATGGAACGCTGGGACGCGCCCTTTCCAAAAATTGTTCTACTCTGGTGGCCGTTTTGTTTTTACTCCGGATGGATTACTGTAGCCATTATTGCAAATATCTCGGCTTACCTAACAAAAATAGGATGGGATGGATGGGGCCTCAATGATGGTACCTGGGCAATAATTATGATCATCATTGCGGGACTCATAAATCTATTTATGATTATTAGCCGAAACATGCGCGAGTTTGCGCTGGTCGGAATCTGGGCGCTTGTAGCCATAGCTGTTGCAAACTGGAGTAGCCATCAACCAATTGTAATTACCGCTTTTGCTAGTATCAGTGATCTTATTTATAGCTATTTCGATCCACGGTTACCAGAATCGATATACAGCTCCACATATCAAATTCAAACAGATGCGAGAAAGCTAATCACCCGTTAGGCGGAATATTTATTTCTTCGTTTTTGTCGCCCCCAGGTAAATAGCTGCCAATACAATAGCCGCACCGACATATTCAAGCGTTGTTGTAGGACGATCAAAGAAAAGAATATCCCATCCGAATGCCAGTGCCGGCTGAAGCAGTAGTGCCAATCCTGCTACCGAGGCATTTACCTGGGGCAACCCCTTTGAAATAGAAACCCAGCCAAGAACCTGCCCTACGATTCCAAGTCCAATTAGAGCGGCCCAGGTCTGTAGGTCCGGAATTGCGAAATGTGCCCCGGGTTCAACTACAACCGTGAGCCCTAAAATAGCTGCCGACATCAGGCTGATCCACATCATATTGGGAATTAACGAAAAGCGAAGCTCATAGCCTGCCGACTGTGATTTCCGAAGCGTAAGAATATAAAGTGCATATGATAATGCCGTCAGCAACCCGTAAAGTACCCCCATCTCCACGGCGCCTCCCGTTCTCCCCATCCCGTTCGAACAATCATAAACAGCCCGGCAACCGCAAAAGGAATGGCCACCAGCAATCGCCAGCCAAGCTTTTCTTTTAGAAAAATAACAGCCAGTATCGCTACAAAAAAGACCTGCATGTTTCCCAGTATGGTAGCCAGG
>NNSL01000120.1 GCA_003123965.1 Balneolaceae bacterium SMO_bin1 | reverse complement strand
AAAATACCGCCCGAAGCAACCGTACTTTTTGCTTTGTCCGGTGGGTCTTCGGCGCTGGTATGCGAGCCCGCCGAAAATCTGGAGCTTGATGACGTGAACCGCGTGCATAAACTGCTCCTTGAATCGGGAGCCGCAATCGACGAAATGAATGCGGTGCGTAAGCATCTTTCGAAAATCAAGGGCGGGCAGCTGCTGCGCTATCTAGACCCGGAATGCACGCTCATAGATTTGGTGATTTCGGACGTACCCGGCGATGACCTCGAAATTATCGGCAGCGGGCCTACCACCACCGATTCTTCAACTTATCAGGATGCGTATGATATTCTGCTGCGGTACGACCTCTGGGAGACCTGTCCTGATTCTGTGAAGGCGCACATCGAAAAAGGACTGCTGGGGGAAGCGCCGGAAACGCTCAAAAAAGGGGAGGATCCCTTGCGGACCCATCATTCGTTTATCATTGGTTCGGCTGCTCATTTTGCTGAATCAGTAGGAAAAGAAGCACAAAGGCAAGGTTTCCACACATGGATTGCTCCCGAGGCATACGATGCTTCCGTTGATGAAGTGGCGCAACGAGTGGCTGATAAGATTAATGAGCAAGACAGTAAAAAAGAAGGAAAAAGAGCGCTTATTTTTTATGGTGAAAGTACGGTTAAGGTTACAGGTTCGGGAAAGGGCGGGCGAAATCAGGAGCTGGCCCTGCGCGGGGCGCTGAAGTATTGCAGGGAAAAAAGGAATAAGCTGGCTTAGCGCAGGCACGGATGGCATTGATGGGCCGACGGACGCGGCAGGAGCCACAGTGGATGGCCAAACTATCGCAAAAGCAGAGCAGAAGGGGCTTGAGGCTGAGAAATTTATTGAAAATAATGATTCTTACCACTTTCATGAGCAGATGGGAACGCTGTTTAAAACGGGAGCTACGGGCACCAATGTGATGGATATTACCATAGTTTTGATGACAGGGTAATTGAAAAGTTGCGTTTTCCTAAAGTTGGATGCATTCCTGTTGCGTATGATAAAAAATAGGTGAAAAATACCAACCTAATCCTTTTTTCTTCTTGTCCCATTTTTGAGCGCCCAAAAACGGGACGCAAAAAGCCGCGAAAAAGACAGGCTCGTTCGGTGGTTCATATTTCTGTACTTAACCATTTTATGTGTTCACCTCACTCGAGAAATCTTCTTTTTCGATTAGCTATTCATCATGCTCAGCCTTCAAATAAAGATT
>NNSL01000119.1 GCA_003123965.1 Balneolaceae bacterium SMO_bin1 | reverse complement strand
CGATAACAGCTTAAGAAACAACTTGGTTGGTTCTTCAAGCTCATCAAAAAAGATCTTCTGCAAAGCTTGTGTCTTGTCATCAAAATTGATGACAGGATTTTGCAAAAATAGAACCAGCTCTCGCGATCCCTCCAAAGTGTTATGGATGTACTCGATATCATTTAATAATTCATCGACCTCATCCCGCTCTTTGGCCAACTCAAGAAGGGCGGTCGCATATCTTCGGGCTGCTTTTGTTGTAGGCATCTACCTTAGTTTTTTGAGATGTCTTTTATAAAGCTTTCTACCAGCTTATTATTCTTCTTCTCATCCAATTCAGAATCAATGATTTTGGAAGCCGACTGTACGGCCAAACGTGCCACTTCATCGCGAAGCTCCATCATAGCACGTTTCTTTTCCTGCTCAATGGTTTCACGGGCCTGCTCAATAATTTGTTCGGCCTCTTCCTTGGATTTTTCTATACGTTCTGCACGGAGCATTTCGGCCTCTTCTATAGCCTCTTTGCGGATTTCTTTTGCCTTTTTCTCGGCTTCCCGCAATGCTTTTTCATTATCCTTAGAAATCTTCTCAGCACGCTCTAAAGCCTGCTCAGCCGATTCTAAAGAGTCTTTAATGCGGTTTTCGCGCTCTTCCAGTGCTTCCATTATCAATGGTACTGCATACTTGCCCATTACGGCAAGAAAGATAACCAAAGTAAGGGCTACCCAAAGCGCAAATCCACTACTAAAGGAGAGTATGCCGCCTCCGCCTGCTAAAAATAGCATCATAGTTTAATTTGAATAGTTTGAATTAACCACCACCGATTCCGAGAGCAAGAAGAATACATACAATTGCGCCGATAAGTGCTACACCCTCAATAAGAGCAGCGGTCAAGATCATAGCGCCACGAATGTCATCAGATGCTTCAGGTTGACGAGCAATACTTTCTACTGAACTCTTACCAATCATACCGATGCCAATTCCAGCACCAACTGCTACGATTCCTGCTCCGATTCCTGCTGCTAATAAACCCATATTTTGTACCTGTTATTTTAGTTTTAAGTTTAGGTTTAGATTATGTGATATAAATAAATCGTTATGCGTGCGCTTCAATTCCTTCTTCATGCGCATGCTCTTCGGCAGCCATTCCTATAAATACGGCCGAAAGAAGTGTAAAAATATATGCTTGCAAAAGGCCGACAAAAGCCTTTAAAACGTACAACGCCACCGTCAATGGCACTGCAAAGAAGC
>NNSL01000118.1 GCA_003123965.1 Balneolaceae bacterium SMO_bin1 | reverse complement strand
CATTTTTACCTGCCGTTGGGTGATCATCAAAAAAAACTGGAGCAATGGCTTGATACCCGCCAAAACTGGAAACCCAACGTAATGGGACAGGTTAAAAGCTGGCTGAATTGACGGGCTCAGCGATCGTGCCATGACCCGCGACTTGAGCTGGGGCGTACCAGTGCCGGTTGAAGGATTTGAAAACAAGGTGATGTACGTCTGGTTTGATGCGCCGATCGGCTACATTTCGGCCACGCGTGAATGGGCCGCCGAACAGGGCGATCCCGAAAAATGGAAAATCTACTGGCAGGATGAAGACACCGAGCTCGTTCACTTTATCGGCAAAGATAACATCGTGTTTCACTGCATCATCTTCCCTACCCTGCTGATGCTGGACGGCGATTACGTGCTACCCGAAAACGTGCCGGCCAATGAATTTTTGAACCTGGAGGGAAAGAAATTTTCAACCTCCCGCGGCTGGGCCGTGTGGCTCAACGACTACCTCGAAGAGTTTGACGCCGACCTGCTGCGGTACGTGCTCGGCACTACTCTTCCGGAAACAAAAGACGCCGACTTTTCATGGAATGATTTCCAAAACAGGGTGAACAGCGAGCTGGCGGATATTCTCGGCAATTTTGTGCATCGTACTACCAGCTTTACCGAAAACTATGCGGGTGGCGTGGTTCCGCCCCTCGAAAATCCATCGGATAAAGACCTGGAAGCGCTCGATCAAATTAAGGTCCAAAAGCAAAAAATTGCCCATAGTTATGATGCCTATCGCCTGCGTGAGGCTATTGCCGAGACGATGAACCTGGCGCGCATCGGCAACAAGTACTTTACGGAGATGGAGCCATGGCGCACCCGCAAAGAGGATATGACGATCTGCAAAAATACGCTGCACGTGTGCCTGCAGCTTTGCGGAGCATTATCGGTGCTTTTTGATCCCATCATGCCACAAAAAATGCAGCAGTTGCGAAGTCAGTTGGGCATCACCGAAAAACCAAGCTGGAGTGCAGTAAAACGAGACATGCTGCCGGTGGGTCAGGAAATTGAGAAAGGTGAAATTTTATTTGAAAAAATTGAGGACGATATCGTGCAGAAACAGTTAGATAAACTTGAAGAGCAATCGGCCCAACAGGAAGAAGCTTCTGATTTTGAACCGCTGAAAAATCCCATCGAATTTGGCGACTTTATGAAGATGGATATTCGGGCCGGTAAAATCATCTCCGCTGAAAAAATAGAAAAGGCCG
>NNSL01000117.1 GCA_003123965.1 Balneolaceae bacterium SMO_bin1 | reverse complement strand
CCCCTACCCCACCGGGGGGCGAACCACCGCCGATCCCGCCGGACGGATCACCTTCCAAAGACCCGCCCCGATATAATAAATTACCGGTATAGGCCCCCGCTCCCCGGGGTTTGGAGCTCCATATTGCGCGGGGGACCCAGAAAAAAACCGCACCCAAATACGTTCTACCCCATAACAGGCCTTCTTCTTCTATCCCTTTACCCACCACTGCAACATACCCGCTTGACCGGCGTTCGATATCTTCTGTGGTGGATTGGAACCGTTCCGTAATGGATCGTTCAGTAATGATGGACCAATCCAAAGTATCCGAACGCAAGCCGTAATTCCTCAATTCGCCCAATACTCCCAAAAACAAAAAACCAACCACGATAATAACCAGCGACTTTGCAGCCGGTATTTTCCGGTGCCGAATCATCCAGATCATCAGGAACAGTGCCAGGGTAAAAAAAATGGAGGACCGCGAGCCGCTGGTTAGAAAGCCCACCAATACCGTGAAACAGAAAATGGCTATAAATACCGGGTTTCTCATGGCTTCCGGCCGGAAAGCATACCAGGCCAAAGCTGCTCCCACACTGAACGCATTGATCAGCGCCCGTATATGGCCGGTACCTTCAAGCGTAGCAAACCTGGAACCGGCAAAAGCCAAAATAATATTGCCAAGTCCGCCAAATTGCTGCAAAAAATAGGCAAACAATACCAGTGCAATGCCCACAAACACAAAAATTTTTCCTATAAATCTTTTCGGCGCATTAAAGCGTAATTTAGGTACCGGAAAATTAACGCTCGCAAAAAAACCGGCATAAAACATCAGTAAAGCCAGAATTTGCACCAGGTCGGCTTTAATATAGGTCATGGCAATTTCATATTCTGAAAATCCGGACAGTGCTCGATGCGATAAATTTTCTGCCGCTGAAATACTGAACAATTCCAATAGAGAAAAAGGATCCTTGCCGATGCTCAATAATAAACTAAATACGACCGGGAAAATAAGGGGGTGCAGCCAGCCCCAGCTTTTGTGATAGAAAAACCAGAGGGATAAACAGCACAAATTGATAGATCAACTGTACCAATACCCTGGGGAAGGCAAGCGGAGCAGAGCTGACGAACAACTCGGAAACCACCGGGTTTACCATATTGTACAATACAATATAAACCAAAAGAGCTATGCGCCATTTTTTGTCTATGGGCACAAACCGGATTTGAAATTCGGGCTATATTAGCAGTGGAATTCATTGGTTCGCCATACTCCTTTTTAAGGAAAATAC
>NNSL01000116.1 GCA_003123965.1 Balneolaceae bacterium SMO_bin1 | reverse complement strand
AATTGGTTCTTTCATAACACTCACCTCTGCTTTTTGGTTAATTGTTGATTATTTCCATGATACCGTAAAAAACGCTGTCATGAAACTTTGAAGCCTAATTTGAACGTAGTTTAAATAAAGCATAAAAGCTTATTGGAGACCAATGAAACGGGACTTAACCATATTTGCCTGAGTTATTATAGGATGGAGGTTGCTGGTTTTTGAACATGCGGTTACCCATTTTTCGCTCAAACTTGTTAACCACCGAACCCTGCCCTTCCTGGCGGATAAACCGGGCCAACCGCGCAAGCATATAGAAAATCAGAAATACAAAAGCCGCAGCACATACGGTTGAAACTGGCTGATCCGATAAATTAGTTATAACCTGCTGCAAATATGCCACCGCTTCATTCAGGTATTCCATCACATAATTAATTGCCCCGGCCCCGTATTTTTGATTGAAATTTGCGGCCGTCATAGTGTTGTAATCTTCAATAATTGTCCCTATTTCCCCAACATTTCGAAACCACCAAATAATCTCGTTAATCGCTTGTGGCAGCGATTTAAATCCCTGAATCAGCTTAGTAATAAAATCACCCGAAGCCGCCATACTGATAAACGCCGCCAGCGGTGCCGCGAGTTTAAAACAAAGCTCAACAATAAATAAAATGCCATTCACAATTATGCGCATAATCCCGAAATAAATTATGATTCCCTGCCAGCAATGCCTTAAATTCGGCATGCACTAATATAGATAAAATGCAGTAAACCAAAAGTTGACCCATGCTGGCAAAACGAATTATCCCCTGCCTCGACATTAAAGACGGGCGGACGGTAAAAGGCGTAAATTTTGAAGGACTGCGTGATGCCGGCGATCCGGTTGAGCTGGCGCGCCGGTATGCCCGCGAAGGAGCCGATGAGCTGGTGTTTCTGGACATCACCGCCACAAAAGAAAAACGGAAAACGCTGGTAGAGCTCGTGCGACGTATTGCCCGCGAATTGAATATTCCATTTACCGTAGGTGGCGGTATTGGCAGTGTTGAACAGATCGAAGAACTGCTGCACGCCGGAGCGGATAAAGTATCGCTGAACAGTGCCATTGTACGCGATCCGGAGCTTATTAATCGCGCTTCCGAAAAATTTGGCTCCCAGTGTATTGTGGCTGCGGTTGATGCAAAACGCAACGGCGATCACTGGAATGTGTATATTAAAGGCGGATCGGAAAATACAGGTAAAAAAGTGATCCCCTGGATTCGAGAAGCCGAGCAGCGCGGTGCCGGGGAAATTTTGCTTAC
>NNSL01000115.1 GCA_003123965.1 Balneolaceae bacterium SMO_bin1 | reverse complement strand
TGTAACTTTGTTGAACGGCAACAGGATCCAAGTGATCGCCGGGCCATGCTCATCCATCTAACGAACAAAGGAAAAGCTTTTATTTCCGACTTCTTTCCGGAACACCTTGCTTACATACGGGATGAATTTTCTGTGCTGAGCACCGAAGAAAAAAAGCAGCTGGCCAGCATTTGTAAGAAACTGGGCTTAAAAAAGGAGGGCAATAACGCCGACAATTAACCGTTTAATATCAAAGTGTTTTAAAAGGCACTTTTTCAGATCCATTCTCGGATCTGCATTTGACTCCATAATACCTCCCGGGAAACGGGCCTGATTCGCTCGTTTCCCTTTCCTATTCGTAGCGCAATGCATCCGCCGGCTGCACCGAGGCCGCCCGCTTGGCCGGATACCAGCTGGCCAAGAGGCAAAGTACCAAGCTCCCCGTCAAAATAATGGCTACATCCAGCGCGTGAATACTTACCGGGTAGGCACTAATCAAAAAGGCCGAGGACAGCTCAATTAACCCAAACTGCTGTTGCAACCAGCTAAGCAGCAACCCCAGCGAGCCGCCAAGGCCGCAGCCGATCAACCCAATATAAAGCCCCTGTTTGATGAAAATCTGCTTAATCTGTTTGGGGGTATAGCCCATGGTCAACAGCACGCCAATATCACGGTTTTTCTGTATCACAATCATGGTCAGCGAGCCCACAATATTCAGAACTGCCACTAGCACAATGATCATTAATACCAAGTAGGAGCCCCATTTTTCGAGGTACATAACATCGTAAAGCGGTTTCTGCAGATCATACCAGGTGGAAATTTTGTATTTATCGCCCAGCTCGCTTGCAAGCTGCGCCTTTACCGCGTCGGCCTGCTCATTATTTTGCAGGCGCAGATCAATACCTGAAATCGTATTGCGATAATTAAATAGTCGCTGCGCTGCTTTTATATCAATATAAACGGCGGGATTATCGACAATTTGAGTTAACGAATAAGCCCCGGTGATACGAAACCGGTACATGCGCGGCATGGAAAATTGGGTGAGCGATTTACGCATGCCTTGCGCGCTCAGCAGTGCTATTTCATCGCCAATGTTTAACGCTAAATCGTTAAGCAGCTGCTGGGTGATAAGCAGTCCCGGACGGCCATTTTGAACTGATAAATCAAGCTCGCCACGGGTAATATTTTTTTCCAGGTTGTTAAGTTGACGAAAAGTATCAGCGTTAATGCCTTTTACACTCACTACCTCGTCGCGTTTTTGTCCCGCGGTGAGCAGCGCTTTGCCCGAAATATAAGCCGAACTGCCCGTTACTTC
>NNSL01000114.1 GCA_003123965.1 Balneolaceae bacterium SMO_bin1 | reverse complement strand
CAAATAACCATCATCATCAACCATATTTCCATCAAAGGTTACAATCTCCTGGAACATGTTATCTTCGTGGAAATAAATTTGCCACTCCATAATCATGAAGTTGGGTACCGATACACAAACATGTGCACATGCCATTGCTCCCAAATAAGAAGAGACCATGTGCGGTGCAAACGGGATGTAATAAAGCTGAGCAAGATTTGCTATACGCTGGCCTTCGCCCAGACCACCGCATTTCTGTAAATCAGGCATAATCATATCAATTGCACCAATCTCAAAAAGCTCTCGAAAATCATTTGCTAAATAGAGGTTTTCACCGGTGCATAGCGGTGTAGTTGTAGCCTCCTGAATGTATTTGTAAGCATCCGGGTTTTCAGCCGGTATTGGATCCTCCAGCCACATTAACTCTAACGGTTCCATTTTACGAGCTATTTTTTTTGCTGAAGGAAGGTCGTAACGGCCGTGCATATCGCAACAAATATCCACATCCGGGCCCACTTGCTCACGTACTGCAGCAATCTGCTCATACATCCGTTCAATTTCCCCTCTGCTGGCAGTCCAATTATACTGATCCCACCTGCTCGGATCATTTGCCTGATCTAAATCAAACTTAATAGCAGTCATTCCATAATCAACGGCTGTCTGAGCATTTCTTGCAAAATCTTCAGGGGTGGGTTGGCTGGATTGATACAGAGCTGTATCCATATAAACACGCACCCGATCACGAAATTTACCTCCCAACAGTTGATACACAGGAATGTCGAGCGCTTTTCCGGCCAAATCCCACAAAGCTGACTCAACTGCTGCAAGGGCCGCTAAATACATACCCGACTGAGCGCCGCCAAATACTCCGCCTCTGCGAATTTCATAAAACAGGCGGTGTACGTCAAGCGGATTTCTTCCGTTTAACATGCGCCCCCACCCTTTTATCAATTGATACGTGCCACGTACGGCATCAGCACCCTCACCATGGCCAACAATGCCTTGGTTTGTATAGATTTTTACAAATACATGGCTTCCGCCCCGGATATAGCCCAGTTTTAAATCTGTAATTTCCAGGTCTGATGGGCGCGAATGCTTTTTTGGTACTATCTACCGCGGCTTTTAGTTCATTCCCAATTCCTGAGAAAGAGGCCGCTGCAAACGCCCCGACTCCCATTGCACTTTTCGATAAAAATGATCGCCGTGAAACCTTGTTATTCTTTGAATCCATTGTCATTTTTCTTGTTGATATTTAAGATTGCTTGTCAACAGTAGTGGTTAAGATGTTTAAATTACCAGGTTCGCTGCTCAAGCAGCTCCTCGATTT
>NNSL01000113.1 GCA_003123965.1 Balneolaceae bacterium SMO_bin1 | reverse complement strand
GATATGATTGGACTCCCCGAATCATTCACCGGGGTCATACAAGACACGGCCTCCACCGCTACCCTTTCGGCTCTGCTGATGGCCAGGGAAAAAGTATCTGATTTTGAAATTAATGAAACAGGATTTCCATCTGATGAAACCTACTGCATTTATTGCTCTTCGGAAACGCATTCGTCCATTGAAAAAGATGTGAAAATTGCCGGCTTTGGCAAGCAAAATCTGCGCAAAATTGCGGTTGATAACACCTTTGCCATGAAACCTGAAGCGCTTGAAGAAGCCATTCGTGAAGATCTCAATAATGGCCATAAACCTGCCTGCGTGATTGCAACAATTGGTACCACGGGTTCGACGGCTATCGATCCCCTGGCAGCCATCGCCGATATTTGCCGGCGCTACGAAATATTCCTGCACGTTGATGCCGCCTATGCCGGCACCGCCCTGCTGCTGCCCGAAAAACGCGAAATGATTGAAGGCATTGGGGCCGTTGACTCATTCGTATTCAACCCGCATAAATGGATGTTCACCAATTTCGACTGCTCGGCCTTTTATGTGCAGGACGAAGCCCTGCTTGTTCGCACCTTTGAGATCACACCCGAATACCTGAAAACACCGGAAGATGAGCGCGTGAAAAACTATCGCGATTGGGGTATTCAGCTTGGGCGGCGCTTTAGAGCGCTTAAACTCTGGTTTGTGATACGCAGCTTTGGAAAGGAAGGGCTTCGCAAGAAAATTGAATATCACTTAGAACTTGCTGAGAACTTCAAACAAACGGTAGAAAATTCCGATAACTTTGAGTTGATGGCACCGGTTCTGCTCAATACAATCTGCCTTCGGTATCATCCGCCCGGTTTCGATGATAAGCAGAAGCTCAACGAATTGAATGCGAAGCTGCTGGCAAGAAGCCAGGAGTCCGGGGATTTTTTTCTAACACACACCAAACTCGACGGAAAATTCGTGATTCGGGTAGTGCTAGGCAACACCAACGTGGACGAGTATCATGCCGAGGCCGTTTGGGATCACTTAAATGAATTGAGCCAAACCTTGATTCCCTGACAGAAGTTGTATAAGTAGTAGTAAGCTTTTTAATCAAAAATGTAGAAAAATGGACTTAAACGACGCAAAAGTATTGGTAACAGGCGGAAGCTCGGGCATTGGAAAGGAAACGGCGAAACAGCTGGTTAAAGCCGGCGCTGATGTGGTAATTGCCGCACGTACAAAGGATAAACTTGAACGAGCCGCGAAAGAAGTGGGCGCTACTCCGGTTCAGTGTGATGTAGGTAACGAGGAACAGGTTAAACGGTTGATAAAGC
>NNSL01000112.1 GCA_003123965.1 Balneolaceae bacterium SMO_bin1 | reverse complement strand
GTGTACCTGGTGTTTCATGAATTTATTGATATCTGGAAAGACTTGAAGCAAGCCGAAGGTTGGCGCAATTATTTATGGATTTTATTTGCAAGTCCTGCCGAGCAGGCACGCGCCATAAAAGAGGATGAGGCCGAAGCATCCGTGCAAGCCGCTGAACCCGCGGCCGAGGAGTAACGCCCGCCGATGATTTTAACCAGTAAATGAGAGGATGAGAAAGACCTCGAGTCTGGAAAAAGAATCGCCCTCCTTTGCCGCGCTTGTTGCAGCACCCACGGCAAGCCTGATTCTGGGAATAGTATTTATTTACCTGACCGAAACACCCTGGCAGCTGGCGCCAGCCGGAATTGTTTCTGGCACACTTTGGGGAGCAATAATTGGTACGTTGGTGTATGCTGTGCTGGCCTTATTAACGCGCCTCCCAATTGCCGATGGATTGAAGGAAATTTTGCGTCAGCTGCGGCCAATATTGAAAGACAGGCCCATGTGGCAATTATTAGTACTATCCGGCATGGCCGGACTGGGTGAAGAGGTTTTCTTTCGTGGCTTTCTGCAAGTATGGCTCGCTGAGTATATGATGATTGAGGCTGCTATTTTAATCTCGGCCATTCTGTTTGGGTTGCTGCATTTTGCCTCGGTGGGTTATTTCCTGCTTACAACTCTGCTGGGTTTGGTGCTGGGAATCACGTATTGGGTTACTGGCAGCTTATTACTGATTATTGTATGGCACGCCGTGTACGATGCCATAGCCATGTGGTTGCTTGCCCGGCACCCGCGTCTTATTGGTATTGAGCCGTAGGTCTTTTCTATTTAAAAAAGTATTTTTTGTTTGATCTTTAATTTGTTGATATCGTGCTTTGGGTAGATTTGCCAATCAAAAATGTTAATCCAATCACACGAGGCATTGTTATGAGCACGCAAGGAAAAGTCGATTATATTGAGCTTCCGTCCCGGGACCTAAAAGCCACAAAATCTTTTTTTAGTGATACTTTTGGTTGGTCGTTTCAGGATTACGGAGATACTTACGCTGCATTTTCGGGCGCGGGAATGGACGGTGGTTTTTTTGCTGGCGGATCAGCCCGCTGCAGTAGAAACCGGCACGGCGCTGGTGATTCTATACAGTCCTGATCTGGAGCAATCGCTGCAAAAAGTAAAAGAAGCGGGTGGCACAATCAGTAAGGAAATTTTTAGCTTTCCGGGCGGTCGCCGGTTTCACTTTAAAGAGCCGGGTGGCAGTGAATTAGCGATCTGGTCAGACAAGGGTTTGGAAGAGTAATATGGTACCGTTTGTGGTCAATAATATTTGCCCTTTTACTTCTG
>NNSL01000111.1 GCA_003123965.1 Balneolaceae bacterium SMO_bin1 | reverse complement strand
ACCCGTTTTGCGTGAGATGCGAAATACTTAACTGAAGCATGGCCAGCTTTTCGTCGGTGGAGGGCATTTCCTCAATTTTGAGTAATTTCTGGGCTGGCATCAGACTCGGGATATGCGCATAACTATATACAGCAAGACGATCAGGTTTGAGCGAAAGCACATCGTCCATTGTTTGCCGAAAGGTATCCAGTGTTTGCCGCGGCAAGCCGTAAATTAAGTCAAAGTTAATAGCGTTGATGCCTTCGTCCCGCAGCCACTGGGTTACCTGTTTTGTTTGCTCAAATGGTTGGATGCGATGAATGGCCTGCTGCACATCGGGATTGGTATCTTGTACGCCCAACGACGCCCGGTTACAGCCAATGGCCCGCAAAGCAAGAATATGCGCTCTGGTGCAAGTCCGCGGATCAATCTCTACCCCAAAT
The DNA here is from genome assembly GCA_003123965.1 of Balneolaceae bacterium SMO_bin1. The sequence continues at coordinate 907 of NNSL01000111.1, read as the reverse complement.
TCGGTTTCTGCCGACAGGTTAAACCTTTCATTAATGGCTTGGCCCAAGTGCAGCAGCTGCTCAGGTTTCAAAAAAGTGGGCGTACCTCCGCCAAAATGAATTTGGATAACCTTGGATTCGGCATGCAGCATCGCAGATATCCGGTCCATTTCTTTTTCGAGGTATCGGAGGTACACATCACCTCGATCTTGGTCTTTGGTAATAACTTTGGTACAGCCACAGTACCAGCAGAGCGAAAAGCAGAATGGAATATGAAAATAAAGCGAAATTTCTCGAGGCTCGTTATTTCGTTCCTGTAAATAAGATATCAGATCAGCCTTATCTCCGGCACAAGCTTCCCGAAATTGCACAGCAGTAGGATAGGAGGTGTAACGCGGCCCCTGCACATTGTACTTTTTAATCAAATTTAAGTGCGGCATATATTCCAAACTATCTGCGAACTCATATTACCATATTAAAGAGTATTTAGTATGATTTATTACAATCTTGATGCCAAGGCTCCTTTTTTTACAGAAAATTTACCAATTGGTGATCTGAAGCCTGTGAGCCACTATTTAAATAAAGCCTTATAGCCAGCCCAAAGGCAACCCATTGCAAGACTGCAATATTACAATACATACTTATTGATTCTATGCAATAACTTTACTCCCACTTATAAGCACCATCAGCTGTAATGCGAAGATTACCTTTCTTCCCTTCCTCTGCCATTTTCGCCAGGCTGTTGGTCTCCAGCATTTCGCGGATATCATCGCGCGTATCCATCCAATGATTATGAAACGGGCACGGTTTTTCCATGCCGCAGCCAGGCAAACCCAACACGCATTCTGTAAAAAGTTCATCACCGTCAATAGCTATCACAACATCGAGAAGCGTTATTTCATCACCAGGTTTTGATAGGCGCACCCCC
>NNSL01000109.1 GCA_003123965.1 Balneolaceae bacterium SMO_bin1 | reverse complement strand
CAACTTTCGGGAACCTATAAAAAATACAGTTCAAACAGCACCCATCCTGTGAATTCACTGCTCGCTCAATCGGGTGAAAGAGTTTGGATTAAAAGTAATTTCTATTGGAAAAATTATTTGTTCGATCGTGCTACTTTTGTGAAGGCGGGATTCTCGGGAGTTTTTTCTCCGAATCCGTTTCGAACCGCGCAATTCATTACGCCTTTAAATCTTTGGCAGCATGGAACAAACGAGTTTGTTAATACATCTTATTATCGGTTGGATGTGGATGTTTCGGCACGAATCCGGTGGTTTATGGTTCTGTTGAAATGGGAAAATGTACTTGATCAGCTTGAGCAACCGGGGTACTTTGAAGCGGTGGGCCATCCCATGCCGGGCCGGCGGTTTAGATTTGGAATCAGAGTTCTTTTTACTAACTAGAAGAAATTTTAAATGAGTGTAGGATATGTTTTAAAAGAAGGATTTGCAGGACTGGGAAGAGCCCGTCTCGCTGCATTGACTTCTATGTTTTCTCTTTTTATTGCCGTTCTGTTAATCGGTGTTCTGTTCCGTTTGGGATATAACGCCTACGAGGTTACAAAGCTTCTGCAACAACAAGTTGAAGTTGAAGTTTTCCTTGAGGATCTGAATAGTACCGAGGCCCAACTGATGGAAGGCCGCCTGATGGAAAATCCAGGCGTGAGCGGTTTAACTTATATATCAAGTGACAGCGCTGCACAGGTTTTCCAGCAGGAATTCGGTATGGGTGGGGAAGCTATTGCCGAACTCGATTTTTTGCCGGCATCATTTCGGCTGGTTATTTCTGAAGATTACACCGTTGCCCAGGTGGATTCGCTCGTGCAGGAAATCAATACATACGAAGGGGTGAATGAAGTTCGATTCAATATGGCACTTCTGCAGATGATTGAATCCCGTACGGAAACGCTCATTATTACCGGCGGTGCTGTCGGAATTTTTATTCTCTTGGTGGCGATGATCCTCGTTTTTAATACGATTCGTCTCACAATTTATGCCAAGAGAGACCTGATCAAAGCGATGAAACTGGTGGGCGCTACAAATGCCTTTATCCGCAGGCCATTTTTAGTTGAAGGAATTCTCCAGGGATTGATTGCCGGCGCACTTGCGGCCGCGGTTATTTACTCTCTGTTTTATTGGGGAATTCCATACTTCATGCCGCAAATTGGTGTGCTATCCTGGCCATTTGGCAGATGGTACTATTTAATTGGCGGCGTAATTCTTCTTGCCATGTTTTTAGGATGGTGGGGCAGCCGCTGGGCTGCGAGGAAGTTTATCAAGGATATGGGCGTTTCTTCGTAATAACCCGGCCTGCT
>NNSL01000108.1 GCA_003123965.1 Balneolaceae bacterium SMO_bin1 | reverse complement strand
CGTATCAGCGGCGAAAGAAATTTCTGAGGATCTCAATTTAGCCATTGGCGATTCGCTTACTTTTGATGTACAAGGCGTGCCGGTTGAGGCAGTTGTGGGAAGCATTCGAGAGGTTGATTTCCAGCGCGTGCAACCCAACTTTTTCATGCTTTTTCCCACGGGTGTGTTAGAACCCGCACCCCAGATTTATGTCACCGTTTCGCGGGCGCCAAACCAGGATGTATCAGCCTCCGTTCAACAAGCGGTAGTCCAAGAATATCCCAATGTTTCGGCTATTGATGTGAGCCGCATCCTCGAAACTATCAACCAGTTTATCGATAAAATTTCGTTTGCCGTGCAGTTTATGGCGCTTTTCAGCATCATTACGGGACTTATTGTCTTGGCAAGCTCTGTAGCCACTAGCCGATTTCAGCGTATCAAAGAAAGTGTACTGCTTCGAACCATCGGAGCCAGCAAGAAACAGATCATCCAAATACTGTCGGTAGAATACCTGTTTTTGGGGATTCTGTCTGCACTTACTGGGCTCATTCTTTCGGTAGGTGCTACCTGGCTGTTAGGCTACTTCTATTTTGATATCACCTTTACACCCAATCTCTGGGTTATCATATTGGGTACTTTAATCGTTACCGGACTTACCATTCTAATTGGTATGTTTAACAGCCGAAGCGTATACAAGAAAACGCCACTTGAAGTCTTACGCATGGAAGCTACGTAACGATGGATATCAAACAGAAAACAAATTTGATCTCCCTGATCATACTGTTGGTATGTATTTTAGCAGCTGTTTTAATCTATCAGTATACGGGAAATATTGTGGTAGCTATCTTTATTGCTCCGCCTATCATTCATTGGATCCTAAAGAAAAGGAATCGTTCGGAACACTTATAAATTAAGAGCAGATCCTAACACAACTTGTTTTAGGATTGTAGCTTAACCATATTATTCCCACTATTTAAACAAAAATTATTGCTATGGCTACCAAGGGGAAGATCACAAATATGCTGCCAAGCGTTCGATTTCGTAAATCCAAAAATCGTAAAAAACCGGGAACGGCACCGGGTACGATTGAACATATCGGTGAACGGCACATGGACGAAATTAAAATTACCGTTCATGATTATGATGAAGAACACCTGGATAATATTCCCATCAGTAAAATCCAGAAGGTTCAACCGTATTTGGATTCACCTTCAAAAACCTGGGTGCAGGTGCGCGGCCTGCATGACACTGAAAAGCTGAAATCAATCTGGAATTTCTTTGATCTGCATCCGCTTATCCAGGAAGATATTGTCCACACGGCACAGCGCCCCAAGGTAGAAGTCTACGACAATTGTATCTTTTTTGTCC
>NNSL01000107.1 GCA_003123965.1 Balneolaceae bacterium SMO_bin1 | reverse complement strand
ACGCCCAACACCTCGGCAATGGCATCGATATTTTCTTTGGTAAATTGATGAACCATAAATAATGATATTTGATCGAAATCAACCGAGATCTAATATACTACCTAAAACAGTAATAAGAAATACGTTTGCCTGGCTGATATATCTTATAACATTTGCTCTATTTGTTGTCTGCTTTCCTCCCGGTTTTGCGGGAATTTCAATACGCCCACCGGTAATTTGATTTACCTGTTCAATTAATTCAGCAGCTTTTTCATCACTGTTGTCCATATAGTATATACGCTGTACCAGCAGCAAGTTTCGAATAGAGGAGAATGCGTTATTAATTACATTCTGTTGCCGAGACGACAAGTTTTTTGGCCCGCTGCAACAGCTGTTGCTGCTCCTGAATATTTGCGTTTGCACGGGCTTGTTTTGCCTCTTCTGTGAGTTCTGAAATTTCTCGCTGTATTTCGTCGTATCGCTGCAGTCGTTCACGCAAGTTGTCGAGTGCCAGCTGCTTGTTTTCTTCGGCCAATTGTATGGCATCATCGTAAGCGCCAGCTTGAGCGTAACTGAAGGCGTAAAGGAATACGGATTGCGTATTTCCAAACTCCGTGTTAAACGGAATATTTTCTTCGCCCCAGCGCAACCATTTGGCAGCACTGTCGGGTTGGTTCTCATCAACATAGGCGCGGGCAAGCTCGGTAACGCCAAGGCGGTAGTTTTCGAGCATGCGGCGAATGTTTTCATCCAGGTAGTTGCCGGGTTTATTCCAGCCTCTTAAACGGAACTTGCGGAACTTTTCAGCCATAATTTCTGGATTTACCCAGCCGAATCTACCGGCATCTTCGTGCTCATCCGGCACTACGCGAAATGCTTTGCCTTCGAACCGGAAATATTCCTGCAGATTCATTCGGCTTGATGGAGATACCGTATTTGCAAAGTATACCGGTCGAAGCCATTGATTTGTTTTAAGAATATCGAGAATAAGCTCATCCTGCACCTGGGTGTAAAAGCGTTGGTTACCCTGCTGATCGGTACCGGCAGAACGGCCTTCGTAATACCAGCTTACTTCATTATCCAGTGAATCAATAGGCATTCCAAAATTAATAGATTCATCGTAAATCTTTAACGAAGTATCGGCATCAACCCCGATGGCTTCACGGTAGGAGCTGGAATCGGCGTAGGCACGCTTAAGCAGCTCCTTGTTAACCGGAATGCTTACCGTATCAGGCTCATAGAGGTAACGGTTTGAAGTTACCTCCTCAATTTCTTCATCGGTTAATGAAATGGGTAACGGGGCCGATTCATGTGACCATTGGTCGCGCAGCTGTTTAATATACCAGTCGGTATTCAACAGGCTCAG
>NNSL01000106.1 GCA_003123965.1 Balneolaceae bacterium SMO_bin1 | reverse complement strand
CGTCTGAAATTAAGAATGACGTGATTCGTGAAAGTTTACGCACTTTTGAAGGTGTTGAACATCGTCTGGAACATGTAAGAACAGTGGATGGTGTGAAGTATATAAACGACAGTAAAGCTACAAATATCAATGCGGTATGGTACGCCCTGGATAGTTTCAATATACCAATGGCCCTGATTCTGGGCGGACGTGATAAAGGCAATGACTATACCGAACTGTCCGATCAGATTCGGCAAAAAGTACATACTGTCATAGCCATCGGAGAAGCGCAGCCAATGATAGAAGAGCAGCTAAAAAACTACCGTGCCCAATTTTGAAGAAGCTAAAACCATGAAAGAAGCGGTGATGCTTGGCAGAAAATATACCAAAAGAGGAGAAATCGTTCTGCTGAGCCCCGCATGTGCTTCCTTTGACATGTACGAGAATTATGAACACCGCGGAAACGAATTTAAAAGAATAGTAAATGGACTTTAATAATGGTCAGTTGTGTGTGGTTAGTTGAAAAAACAACCACACACAACAACCAACAGACAACATACAAATAGTGATATTCACAACTCCAAATAAAAACATCTCATCCATTATGGGCACCAGCCCGGATGATATTGATACACCCAAACAGGGCAGCGATCGCGTACTCCTTGTATCGGTTATCATACTGATGGTATTTGGTGTATTAGCTGTTTATTCTGCAATTGCCTATTTCGCGGAATCTAATCAAACTACCGCCGGCAGTTTGGTTTTCGGACACATTATGAAGCTGGGCATTGCATTTATAGTGATGCTTATTGCCTCTAAATTCGATTATCATCTTCTGATTAGATTCAGCCGCTTTGGCATCATTCTAAGCTGGCTCTTACTGATCGGTGTAATGTTATTCGGCAACGAAGTTTTTGGCGCCAAAAGATATCTGGACATCGGCGGTTATAACTTCCAGCCCTCTGCCTTTGCCGCTGTGGCTCTGTTGGTACATGTAGCCGTACTCTTGGATGAGAAACAGGACTATATAAAAGATTTCAAAAAGGCTTTTCTCCCAATCATGTTCTGGGTAGTAATAACCTGTGCTCTAATCGGAATTGAAGATTTTAGCAGCGCAGCCATTCTTATGGCCATGAGCCTGCTCGTTATGTTCATTGGCAGAATCAGCATGATGCAGCTGGGAACTCTGGTTGTAATCGGGCTTATAGGGGCCTCTGCACTAATAATGCAGTCGCCCGAACGCCAGAGCCGGATACATCAATACGTAAATCAGATAGTAGATATCAACAGTGAAGAATTTAACGGAGAAGAAGGCTACCAGGCGCAGCAGGCACATATAGCCATAGCTCAAGGCGAAGTTTTCGGCGTCGG
>NNSL01000105.1 GCA_003123965.1 Balneolaceae bacterium SMO_bin1 | reverse complement strand
TACGTGTACAATTTTCGTATTAAGTTTATCGGCTGGCATACCTTAATCGTCAAAAGTCGAGTGATGGTTTAAACATCATAAACTCGTTGATATTATCTTTATCGATTGCTCCTACCAGGCGCCCCTGTTGCACCACCGGAAAAAACTTTTCGCTTGATGCATGTACTTTTCGGTAAATCTCAACCATGTCTTCATCAGCATTAAACGCCTGATATTCGGTTTGCATAATGCTGCCTACCTGAACTTGGGTTTCGTTACTATTTATGGCCCGGATCAGATCTTTTTGAAGCAAAATACCTTCAATTTCTCCTCCCTCCATCACAACAAAATCGCGCTCGGTGCCCGATAGAGTTATATCTACAACTTTTTGCAATGAATCGCTGGGATTTAAAATCGTAATATCGGTCATCATAGCCTCGCGGACCTTTCGATCTTTGAGCAACGCAAGCTGCTGCATCATAACGCTTTCGCCCTGCGCTCCAAAATACACAAAAACTGCAATTAAGATGAGCAATGGATTCCCAAAAAGACCTGCAAAGAAGAATAGGAACGCTACGCCCTGCCCAAGTTTAGCGGCAATTTGTGTAGCTCGTACCCGGTTCATTCTCATTGATAACAAGGCCCGCAAAATTCTTCCGCCGTCCATCGGAAAAGCTGGCAACAGGTTAAATACTACCAGTATTATATTTGCAGAAAAAAGATATAAGAAAAAGTTATTTGCATTGATTGAGCTCAACACTTGCTGCAGCACTTCCGGGTCTTGACTCAGCATTTGCTGCAATGGAGCAACAGATACAGTACTATTGCAATAACCACGTTTACAAGTGGGCCGGCTGCCGCTACCATAAGTTCTTCTCTGGGGTCTTCTGGCATTGATTCCAGGCTTGCCACACCCCCGATGGGCAGCAGCGTAATTTGCTTGGTTCCAATATTATACTTGCGAGCCGTTAGTGCATGTCCTAACTCGTGAAGTACTACGCAGGCAAAAAGAACCAGAATAAACAGCAAGCTCCACAGCATGGAATTCATGTTGCCACCGCGTGAAGTCTCCAGGAATACAATCCACGGAATGAGCAGTAAAAACGTCCAGTGTACCTGAATTTTAATGCCCGAAACACGACCCAGACTTAAAGACCCTTTCATAGCATAAAAATTTCTAATTAGAAATTGAATCTATCCTTGATTACAGACGCCCTTGAAATATAACTTTCTGCAGCTGTCCCACCACAAGCGGAATAAAACTCATTCCTACTATTACTATCCAGCCGCTTATGGAAGGGGCCGTTACTTTTAATACAATGGCGAATGATGGTATATAAACCACAGCCAATGTAATAGCCAGGCATAAAGCCAAT
>NNSL01000104.1 GCA_003123965.1 Balneolaceae bacterium SMO_bin1 | reverse complement strand
AATGTGTTAGAAGAGTTAGGAAAAATTACATAAACCTTTTTACCAATTATTACTCCAGGCTAAAATTAAATTGTTGCACCGAATATAGGCCATCTTGATTTTGTACCAGGGCATAAGCCGCCCCGTTTTTTACCTGCTGCAGATCATATTTTTTATGCAGTGTAAAACTAGCAAGTAGCTGTCCTGAGGGCTCAAGTATACGCCATTTATGCTGGTCGGGATCATTGGTGAACGAAGAAACCCACAGCCGGTTTTGATCGTCAAGCACCAGCGTATGAAAAGCAGGCCAGGTGTCGGGCAAGAGGTCTTGTTGTAGCAAGCTTTTTGTACGTCCCTCGGTGTCATTGGTGTAGGCCAAAATGTTATCAATAGTTAACGGCTGTTTTTCAAATGGATAATAGAATGCCTGCTGGTAATTACCGTTTTCATCATAGATTTTGAACAGGAAATGCTCGGTCCAACCGTGCACCAGTGTGCTATTGGCATAGTCAAAATGTGATCTGCGTTTGTAGGGTACAAAAAAGCTTATGGAAGTACGGTTGCTGCCGGCCTGCTTTATCAGCCGTACACCGCCGGTCCAATCGAATGATAATACATTATGGCGCAGATAATTGTCTTCCTCAGTCCCGAAGAGAGAAAATTCATACCTACGCCCGGGCAGGTTCATCGGTGTTGCCACACCACCATCGCTAAAGATAATAAAATAGTTTTCGGGCGACTGAAGGATTAGATCGGTGGGCCGGTATGCCGTGCGGTTTTCGCGCGTGCGCTGCAGCCAAGAAGGGTGGGCATTATGGGCTTGAAATGAAATATCGATGTCCTCGATATGTTCAAATGAACCCAGTTTGAAAAGCGAAATTTTTGCTGGCGCCTGTCAATAATGTGCAACTTACCGTTGCCCACCTGAATATCAGCAATGCGCAAGAATTCGCCGGGGCCGCGGCCACTGCGCCCCACACTTTGTAGGAAGTTCGCGTTTGCACCGAATATATGAACTTGATTACGTATAAGGTCCATAATATATATGCGGCCCTCGTCATCAACACGTATATCATGTATTATGCGCCCGAATAGGACATCATCGGTTTCTTGAAATATTTGTGTCTTTTCCAGTTTGATAGTGGAAGTTGGCTGGGCATCGGCGGGAAAAACGTCTACATTTTCTAGGTTGCGAACTTCTTGGGGCAGGCTGGAGTTTGCCTGTGCAAAAATGGATTCGGGAACACAGAGAACAAGGCCGACGGCTAAAATAAAAATGCTTTTTAAATAGTTGGAGTCACTGCGCTCAATAAAATCCATGATGATGAAAAATGTTTTATAGTTTGGTTGTCCCGTTTTAAGCACTTCCGTACGATCAG
>NNSL01000103.1 GCA_003123965.1 Balneolaceae bacterium SMO_bin1 | reverse complement strand
GTCGGCTTATACCAACTTGGGCTCGCCGCACGTAAAATTACACAGCCAATGTTTAATGCTGCGTAGCTGTATAACTGCAACACACTGGCAATTTTGGCAAGATCCTCAAGGCTTTCCAAAAACAAAAATGCCAGGGCCAAAACACCGGTTAGCAAAATAGCCCGGTAAGGAGTGAGCAGTTTTTCGTGAATAGCACTCAGCCAGTTGGGCACCATTCTGTCTCGAGCCATCGCAAGGTTAATCCTGGAGGAGGCCATAATGCTGGCATTGGCAGACGAAAGTGTGGCTAAAAGTCCTGCGATGATAATTGCAACCGCTCCCGGCCCGCCAAGCATTGTTCGGGCTGCTGTGGTTAATGGATCGCGTACGTTAATAATCGTCTCTTGGGTAAACATACCTGCAATCACCAACAGAATGACGACATATAAAAGCGTAACAATTGCTACAGAACCAATGAGCGCACGGGGAAGATTTTTCGACGGATCTTTAATCTCTTCAGCCACAGCCGCAATTTTTACAAATCCCAAAAATGATACAAAAACAAGTGCGGTTGTTGCCGAAATGGATTCAAACCCAAAGGGCATGAATGGGGTGAAGTTGTCAGCATTAATATTGAATACGCCAAATACACTGAATCCACCCAAAATAGCGAAAAGTGTTAAAACCACAACAACTTGTGTTCTGCCGGATTCCTTCGCACCGATTATATTCAAAGCAACAAGTAGAACACCACCGATTGCTGCACCCCAAAAAGCCGTCAACGGTAAAAATTGGGATAAATACTCTCCCAGGCCATAAAGATAAAAAGCAATGGCAAATGTCAGGCTCAGCCAAATCCCAACACCCGATATGGCCCCGAAGGCAGGCCCCATAGATCTTGATACAAAGAAGTAATCCCCGCCGGATGTAGGCATTCCCGTTGCCAGCTCGGCCGCACTGGAGGCGGTAATCATGCAAACAACACCCGCAGCCAGGTAAGCAAAAATCGCCGCAGGGCCGGACATCTCAAGAGCAATTCCTGCCAGAAGAAAAATCCCGGCACCAATCATTGTTCCCGCCCCGATGGTCAGCGCATCCCAAAACCCCAGTTCTCTACGTAAATCGCTCATTAAAAAGACAGATTAATTATTGTATTTGCAGATGATTTTTGAACACAAGAAACATACTAATATCCTTGCAATTAATAACAATCAACGACCAAGGTAAAGCAATTGTGATTATTTTTAAACATTCTTACTCTGTAGATGAAAAAATCTTATGGGCAGCTTGTACTGCTTTACTTGATCCTACAAACAGCACGTGGTCTCCTGCCCTTATTTCAGTCTGTCCTCTGGGAACAACGAATTCGTCATCTAGAATT
>NNSL01000102.1 GCA_003123965.1 Balneolaceae bacterium SMO_bin1 | reverse complement strand
ACACGTCCAGGTTTTTTAATGAACAGCTACCGTTTGAACTTACCGATGCCCAAAAAAATGCACTCACCGACATTAAAGATGATGTGCGCTCAGGCCAGCAGATGAACCGCCTGCTGCAGGGCGATGTAGGCTCCGGCAAAACAGTTGTGGCCATCGGGGCGATACTGATGGCACTGGACAACGGCTACCAGGCCGCATTTATGGCCCCCACCGAAATACTGGCGGAGCAGCACTACCGCACGCTGCAAAAATTCCTGGCTCCGCTGGATATCAATATTCGGCTGCTGGTTGGGAATCAGAAATTGAAACTGCGGCAGGATATTCTTACCGCGCTCGAAGGCGGCCAGTGCCAGATTGTGGTTGGTACGCACGCCATCATCCAGCAGAATGTGCGATTCCATGATTTGGGCCTTGCGGTAATTGATGAGCAACATCGCTTTGGCGTGCAGCAGCGCGCCGAAATTCTGCAGAAAGGTTCGCATCCACATGTACTGGTGATGAGCGCAACCCCTATCCCCCGCTCGCTGGCCATGACTATTTACAGTGACTTGGATATATCAGTAATGGATGAGTTGCCCGGAGGACGCAAGCCGGTGAAAACGGCAATCCGATCACCCCAAAAACTGCCCGACGTATACCAGTTTGTTGATGAAACATTACGCGAGGGCGGACAGGCGTATATAGTGTACCCGTTGGTCGAAGAATCAGAGAAAATTGATCTGAAAGATGCCACGGCTGGATACGAGAAACTTAAAAAACGCTTTTCTGATTTTAATGTTGGACTGCTGCACGGACGCATGAAATCAGAAGAAAAAGATGCCGTAATGCAGCGGTTTAGCAATAATGAGATTCAGATCCTCGTTTCTACCACTGTTATCGAAGTGGGCGTTGACGTGCCCAATGCGAATATAATGATCATTCAGCACGCTGAGCGGTTCGGGCTGTCGCAACTGCACCAGCTGCGGGGGCGTATTGGTCGCGGTGAGCGCCAGAGCTACTGCATTTTAGTGCCGGGTCAAAAACTGAGTGAGGAAGCCAAATTCCGGCTCGGCAAAATGGCCGAAACCACCGACGGCTTCAAAATTGCCGAAGCCGATCTGCAGCTGCGCGGCCCCGGCGACTTTCTGGGCACCAAGCAGAGCGGGCTACCCGAATTTAAACTTGCCGATATTGTGGAAGATCAGTCGCTGCTAAAAAAAGCAAAAGCGAGCGCGCAGCAGATCATGAGCCAGGATCGTGACCTTGAGGAGGAAAAACATCAGGAGTTAAAGAAAGTCTTTATCCCCTACTTTAAAGAGAAGGCGGCTTTTTACGGAATGGGATGATTGGGAATTAGGAATTAAAAATGAAAAATTAGGAAT
>NNSL01000101.1 GCA_003123965.1 Balneolaceae bacterium SMO_bin1 | reverse complement strand
GGGAAAGCACTTAACTTCAATCGGGTGGAAAATACCAATGCTTATTTTGTAGAGATGCCGGCCGGACTGAAGCAAGATTCGGTTTATGCTATTAAAGTTGACTATCACGGGAAACCAAAAGTGGCTGAAAATGCACCTTGGGACGGCGGCTTTGTCTGGGCGCAGGATTCACTCGGCAACCCGTGGATCGCCACGGCCAACCAGGGACTCGGCGCCAGTGTGTGGTGGCCGAACAAAGATCATCAAACCGCCGAGCCCGACAGCATGCTCATCAACATCACCGTGCCCGATTCGCTGGTCAATGTTTCCAACGGCCGGCTCCGCGGCACCACAATTAACAATGACGAAACGACCACGTGGTCATGGTTCGTTGCCAATCCCATCAACAACTATAACGTGGCGGTCAATGCCGGCAATTACGTGAATTTTACCGACACCTTTGACGGCCAAAACGGTCCGCTTGATCTGAGTTACTGGGTGCTGGAATATAATCTGGACAAAGCCCGCGAGCAGTTTCAGCAGGTAAAGCCAATGATGCGGTGTTTTGAGGACTGGTTCGGTGCCTACCCCTTTTATGAAGACAGTTTCAAACTTGTTGAGACCCCGCATTTGGGCATGGAGCACCAGAGCGCGGTGGCTTATGGCAATCGAATATCAAAACGGGTATCTGGGGGAAGATTTATCGGGCAGCGGCTGGGGACTGAAGTTCGATTTTATCATCATCCATGAAAGCGGTCACGAATGGTGGGGCAACAGCGTCACCACCAGAGACATTGCCGATATGTGGGTGCACGAGGGGTTCACCAGCTACTCCGAGGCCCTTTTCGTGGAATGCCGGTTCGGCAAAGAAGCAGCGGCAGAATATTCACGCGGGCTGCGCCAACGCATCAGTAATAACCGGCCTATTATTGGCAAATACGGAGTAAACCATGAGGGCTCCGGCGATATGTATTACAAAGGACATAACTTGCTGCATACCATCCGGCAGATTATCAATGATGACGAAAAGTGGAAAGAAATTTTGCGCAGCATCCAGCAGGAGTTTTATCATCAAACCACAACATCAGCCAAGATTGAAGAATATATAAATAGCAAGGTGGATTACGACCTCCGCCCTGTTTTCGACCAGTATCTGCGCAACGCAAATATTCCCGTTTTTCAGTATTACATCAGTGATGACAGTAAACTTTATTACCGCTGGCAGACAAATGTTGAAAACTTTTGACATGCCTGTTGAAGTGACCTTAAGTAATGCTTCTTTTTCTCGGATTCATCCCTCGCAAAACGAATGGCGAACGGCCGATCTGCATCTCTCAGAGGGTGCATCATTCGAGATTGATCCCGACTTTTACATCACTACCGATTCATTCGCAACCATGCCC
>NNSL01000100.1 GCA_003123965.1 Balneolaceae bacterium SMO_bin1 | reverse complement strand
TGGATGAAGCCGTTGGAATATTTTAAAACTGAATTGTCTCATGTCCGTGCGGGCAAAGCGCAGCCTTCTCTACTAGACGGGGTTAAAGTTGACTATTATGGCAGCAAAACACCTTTAAATCAGCTTGCTAACGTAAGCGCCCCGGAAGCAAGAATGCTTACTGTACAACCCTATGACAAGTCGGCTCTTGAGGACATCGAGAAGGCAATCATGGCTGCCGGGCTTGGACTTAATCCAAGTAATGACGGAAATATCATTCGTATTCCACTTCCCATTCTATCTGAAGAGCGGCGTAAGGATTTGGTAAAGCGTTGTGGAGAGCTTGCCGAAGATGCTCGCATCAGCGTACGGAATACCCGCAGAAATGCCAACGACGAAATCAAAAAAACAGTACAGGAGGAATCACTGCCTGAAGATTCCAAGTTTGAAGCTGAAGATGAGATTCAAAAACTTACAGACGATCACACTAAAAAAGTTGATGAGCTGCTGGAACAGAAAGAAAAAGAAATAATGACCGTCTAGGTTTAATCTCCAACACACAAATCGCAAATAACAAACAAATTCGAATTACGAATGGCAAAAATTCGAAATAATTAGTTTCGAACATTCGAAATTCGAATTTATTGTTTGTTTGCCAATTGATGCTTGTCATTTGATCATTATTAGATGTATATATCCAATCTAGAATTACAGGGCTTTAAAAGTTTTGCCTATAAAACCAAGGTGAAATTTGATAAGGGCATTACCGCAATTGTGGGTCCCAATGGATGCGGTAAGTCGAATATCGTAGATGCGATGCGCTGGGTTCTAGGTGAGCAACGCCCCACCCTGCTGCGATCAACCAGTATGACCAATGTTATTTTTAATGGCACGGCCAAGAAGAACGCCCTCGGCATGGCCGAAGTAGCCCTCACTTTTGTCAACAATAAAGGACTATTGCCCACCGAGTATAATGAAGTTACCATTTCGCGACGCCTGTACCGTTCGGGAGAAAGCGAATACCTGATTAACGGCACTACTTGCCGGTTGAAAGATATCTCCGAGCTCTTTATGGATACCGGCATGAGTTCTGATGCTTATTCTGTGATTGAGCTTAAAATGGTAGAGGAAATACTCAATGACAAAAACAATGATCGGCGCAGACTCTTTGAAGAAGCTGCCGGCGTTACTCGCTATAAGGAAAAACGCAAAAAGACATTTCGCAAGCTGGATGAGGCACAAAAGATCTTCAGCGTGTAGAAGACATTCTGGTTGAAGTTCGCAAGAATACCCGGTCACTGGAAATTCAGGCCGAAAAAGCCCGAAAAGCCAAAAAGTACCGGAAAGAGCTTGAACAGCTTGATAAGGCCCTGAATTTGCACGAGTACCAAAAGATCAAGG
>NNSL01000098.1 GCA_003123965.1 Balneolaceae bacterium SMO_bin1 | reverse complement strand
CCGCGAGGTGATTTTTCATACGCCTCAAAAGTCACCCATACCTTTGAAAGATTCCCCAATTTCATACATTACTGTACCCTCCATCACGTGATTCCTGCTCCGATACATTTTCGTTTTCAACACATACCCCTCGGCCGGCGATACAATATTCGAGCTCATTTTATAACCTCCCCACTATTCTCTATTTTCTGAATTTCCTCCTCGGGCAGCTCCCATAGCTCCAGTTTTCGTCGCGTAGAATGATAAAGGGCCGGATTACTTTCCTTATGCTTTTGAGTTTCAAGAAGTTCACGCTGGGCAGACAACAGTTGTGGAGAGTAGATCGACGCCAATCGTTCTCCCTTCTGAATTCGTGCGCCGGTGTAATCCACGTAGAGTTGGGTAATACGACCGGGAAAATGGGCCGTCACATTTGAAACGCGCCGCTCATCCACCGCAATTTTTCCGGGCATGCGCACCTTCTTCACGGCCAGATCTTTCACCACTTTTGTCGTCTGAACTTCTGCCAGACGGGCTGCCGCTTCGGTCATTTTTAACTCGTAATTATTTGTTTCGGCACCACTCTCGGAGCCCTCTTCATTGGCGGGAATAAGTTCCATCCCACAAATTGGACAATTGCCCGGTTCTGATTGCCTCACACTGGGATGCATGCTGCAGGTATACACCACTTCGCCCTGCTCATTCGTGTGCGCTTCTTCAACATGCTCATCCATGCTTTGTAGCTGGTCAGGGGATGAACCGCCAAAAAACAGCCATCCTAACAGTAGGCCGGCAACTAATATTCCTGCTGATTTTAAAATTTGTTTCAGGTTTAGTGATTTCATGGTTTCAAACTTTAGTATTGAGTAATAAGTGTTGCGTAGTGAGATATTTTATGCTCACTACTCTAATTCAATTGCTTCAGGACTTGTATTGTGCTTACCGTACAGATATTCAATGCGTGCTACCGCCGTATTCAAATCCACCAGAGCCTGCTGCTGTGCAAGTTCATAATCCAGCAATTTACGCTGGAGCCGCAACAACTCTTCAAAATCCGTAGCTGCCGTACCATACTGTTCGGTCAAAATATCGATGGTCTGCTCAGTACGCTGAATCTGAATATCCTTATAAAGCTTAAGGCGGCGCTGGCCGTCGTGGTAATCCCGCAGTGCCTTAGTGAGCTGGGTCAGCAGTTTATTTTCTGTTGCCTGCTGACGATCTTGTATCGAGCGCAACTGAATCTGGGCCTGCTTTTCCTTCGCCCGATACTTTTTGCGATATAGCGGAATCTGAACACCCAAGCGAGCAAGAATTGCATCCTGACCGTTATCAGTGAGCGCCATATTTCGTTCGTCGGTTATCATATAATCAATACCAAGACCAAACTTCGGCATCCCTTCTTTTTGAGCG
>NNSL01000097.1 GCA_003123965.1 Balneolaceae bacterium SMO_bin1 | reverse complement strand
TTGATGCTATTTCTGCAAAGGCACGGCTCTGTATTGAATTGGAATGCTTTGTGCCGGTGGTGTCCGAACGGCCTCACTTGTATCTGAAAGAGGCCTACAATCCCATTTTAAAGCTTAAAAACAAACAGTTAAAAGAATCGGAGCGGGATGCCGTGGTGCCACTGGATCTTGAACTTGAGGAGCAGGAAAAGTGCCTCATCATTACGGGTCCCAACGCCGGGGGCAAGTCCGTAGCCATGAAAACGCTCGGCCTTTGCGTAATGATGAACCAGGCCGGCTTTGCCATTCCCGCCCGCGACAGCTCCGAGCTGCCCATTTACCACGGGCTGTTTGTTGATATGGGCGATGACCAATCAATAGAGAATGATTTGAGCACATTTTCATCGCGGCTGCAATGGATGAAACAGGCCCAGAGCCATGCCGACGAACACAGCTTGGTACTCATCGATGAAGCCGCGGCCGGCACCGATCCCGAAGAAGGCGGCGCACTATTCCAGACTTTTATTGAGCAGATGATGAGCCGGGGCGCCAAAACGATTGTCACCACGCACCACGGCTCGCTCAAGGTTTTTGCGCACGATCATCCGCATGCCGTAAACGGGTCAATGGAGTTTGATCAAGCCACACTTGCCCCCACTTATCGCTTTAAAAAAGGCGTGCCCGGGAGCAGCTATGCGTTTGAAATTGCCCAGCGCATGGAGCTTGACGAATCGCTGCTAAGCTCAGCGCGACGATTGCTCGGTGAAGCCAAAAGCAGCATGGAAACGCTCATTACAGAGCTGGAGGCAAAAACCCAGGAAGCCGACGAGCTCAAGAAAAAATATGACGAGCTGAAAGCCAAAACCGAAGCCGAGCGTCACCGGTATGAAGAAAAACGATCGGGCATTGAAAAAAACAAGGAGGCCATTCGCGAAAAGGCGCTGAAAGAGGCCAAAGAAATTATGGAAACGGCCAATCGACGCATAGAAGAAGCCGTAGAAAAAGTGGTTCAGCAAGGCCAAAAGGATAAGGAAACCATCAAGCAGGTTCGCCAGGAAGTTGAACAGCATAAACAAACGGTGAGCCAGGAGCTGCAGAATCTCGAAGAGCGAAAAAAACAGCGCAAGCGGCAGCAATCTGACGAGGAACCGCCGCGTAAAGGCGATATGGTTCGCATGAAAGACGGCAAAACCACGGGCGAACTGGCCGAAATCAACGGTAAAAAAGCGGTGGTGATTGCCGGTGGGCTGCGACTCAAGACCAAGTACGATAATCTGGTTAAGGTCCGCGATGCGCAGGAGATTGATCGGCAGAAAGACCAGGTCCAATTCAATTATGACCGCCAGTATGTAAAACCGAGCATCGAAATTCGGGGCATGCGCGGCGACGAGGCCATGAAAGAAGTGCAGCAGTACCTGGATAAT
>NNSL01000096.1 GCA_003123965.1 Balneolaceae bacterium SMO_bin1 | reverse complement strand
ACGCTGCCAGCAATTCCTAAAAGGGTGCTCATAACAATATGTATTTTGAGTTAGGATTTTCAGGCAACCAGAACCTCTGATTTTTCCAGGGGCTTAGCCTGTTTTACAGCAGGAATAATCTCTTTGCCGAATTTTGGCAGCTCATCTGTAAAATGGAGGAAGCCGGTAAGTACCAAATCCACTCCGATAGCATCGAGCTGACGGATACGTTCTACGATCTGTTCGTTTGTGCCAATTAATCCGGTTTTAAAACCGTCGTTGTATTGAACCAGATCGTTGAAATCAGAGTCAGCCCACATGCCTTCGCCTTCGGGAGCCGATTGACCGGCCTGCTTAACCTGTTCTTTAAACCCTTCGACTGCTTCATCGGTAGCGTTTTCGATAATATTTTCCAGCACCTGTTTAGCTTCTTTTTCGGTATTCCGCGCAATAACGAAAGAGTTTACTCCAATTTTTGGAGGTTCAGTACCGAATTCCTTGGCATATTTTTTAACCTCTGCAATCTGGCCTTGAAGTTTTTCGAGACTACCACCGTTTAAAAACAGCCAGTCTGATACACGGGCGGCCATTTTTAGAGCGCGCGGTGAATTCCCACCTTGGAATATAGCGGGAGGTGTAATCGGCTTGGGTTCAAGGGGTGCTTCATTGATCTGGTAAAAGCGCCCGTTGAATGAAAACTTTTCTTCATTCCATAGCCCCTTTAAAACCTGGATAAATTCCTCGCTTCGATCATAACGCTCGTCATGCGCCAGCCATGGCTCTCCAAAACGCGTAAATTCATCCTTAAACCAGCCGCTTACCACATTCAAGTGAAAGCGACCATTGCTGATACGATCGGCAGTAGCAACAAAATTAGCAATGGGACCGGGTTTCCACTGCCCGGGATGTACGGCACCAATAAGTCGTAGCTTTTCGGTATTAGCGGCTAGGGCGTTGGCAATGCTTAATGCTTCGAGTTGCTTTTCTGCATTATAGCTGCCGAAAAACCGGGCTTGGGCCAGTGCGTAATCGAACCCAACCTTCTCAGCAGTTTGTGCTAATTCTTTGTTGTATTCGTAACTCCAGTCGGTATTCATGGGCCAATCGGTGATAACAAGTCCACCGCTAACATTAGGGACCCAATAGGCGAATTGTGTGTTCATCGTGTTATTTCGTTATTATTTAGTGTTGTAGTTACGGCACATTCGGTTATCTGGACGATGCAGAATGTGCCAAATAAAAAAGCCCACTCACCTGGTTGGTGAGTGGGCTTTTGACTTTCCGTTAGGAAACTATGTAAAACTAGAAAATCATGTAGGCTCCGCTCCCGTACAGGTGTACGCATGTTGTTCGGACATCATCAGGTCCGCCATACAACAACACATATACATGGAGCAGAAAAAGTTCATAAAGAAAATTTGGT
>NNSL01000095.1 GCA_003123965.1 Balneolaceae bacterium SMO_bin1 | reverse complement strand
CCCGCGGCAATACTGCATAAGTATAAAACCGGGCTCAATAAGAGGCTGGCCATAGCCACGGTGCGTATGACCCTTCAGTTGCTTTTTGTGGGTTATTACCTGGAGTACCTGTTTGAATATGATAACCCGTGGATTAACCTGGCGTGGATTTTTATCATGGTGGCAGTGGCCGATGTAGCTACCATTGATCGAAGTGAATTGAAACGAAAGAAGTCGCTGCTGCTGCCCATATTCGGTGCCACGTTCCTGGGTATCATCGTTATTGATATTTTCTTTCTGGAGCTCGTCATTCAACTACCCAAACTGCTGGCGGCCCAATACACAATTCCCATCACCGGCATGGTGCTAGGCAACTGCCTGCGGAGTAACGTAATTGGCATCAACGCATTCTACTATAGCCTCAACGAGCACCAAGAACGCTATCGTTTTTACCTGGCCAGCGGTGCTACCCGGAGCGAAGCCCTGATGCCTTTCTTTCGTGATGCGCTCAAAAAGTCCGCCAATCCCACTTTAGCCTCTATGGCCACCATAGGCTTAGTTTCGTTGCCCGGCATGATGACCGGTCAGATACTAAGCGGCAGCGCTCCACTTACGGCTATAAAATACCAGATAATGATAATGCTGGCCATTTTCTCCGGCACCGTACTATCGGTGTATCTGGGAATTAAGTTTTCAAACTACTCGGTTTTTAATTCCCGGGATGTACTTGATGATACTATTTTGAACAAATAGGCATCACTGAAGTATATAGTATTAACAACCTGTTACTATATATTCGGCAGGGCGGCACACGTTTCAATAGGCGGACCAATCTGCTGCTGATTTTAATCTAAATTTCAGTCAAGATATTTTATTATGCGATTACATCCATGGCACGAAATTCCACTGCAACCAAATGGCAACGATGAATTCAACCTTGTGGTGGAGGTACCACGTAAAACAACCACCAAGTATGAGCTTGATTTAGACCTGGGCATCCTGCGCGTAAACCGCATCATGCATCCGCCGGTACCATACCCGGCCAATTACGGATTTCTTCCTCAAACGCTCGATGAAGACGGCGACCCTGTTGATGCTATAGTATTGATGCAAAATCCTGTTAACCCGTTAACGGTGCTGTCAGCCCGACCCATTGGCGTAGTGAATTTGACCGATCGGGGCAAAAATGACGATAAAATTATATGTGTTCACCTCGATGATCCGCAGTACAATGATTACCAAGACGTTGATGAACTGCCCGAATATGAAAAACGCGAACTGGAGTGGTTCTTCGAAGATTACCAGGACGTAATGCACCGAGAAGTTGACGTGGATGGATTTTTGGGTAAACAACGAGCCCATGACAGCATCGACATGTGCCGCAATCTTTACAACGAGGAATACCCCGAGGGTTGGCAAGGCTAGATTTTGCAATAGAGATGAAATAT
>NNSL01000094.1 GCA_003123965.1 Balneolaceae bacterium SMO_bin1 | reverse complement strand
TAACCTGCGCAACATGTTAAATCAGTAACTGGTATCTTTGTCAGCTTAACTCAATTCATCAACAACCATTATGAAACTCACAGCGCTCGAAATTAAGCAGCAGCAATTCGAAAAGTCACTTCGCGGATATGACGTGTCCGAAGTAAATGCGTACCTGAATCTTGTGGCGAATGAGTGGGAGCATATGGTGGGCAAAATGAAAGAGATGGAAGCCCAGCTCGATAAGATGGATGAAAAGCTGAAGCATTACGAGCGTGTTGAGCAGGCTCTGCATGAAACGCTTCAAACAGCTAAGGATTCAGCTGAGCAGAAACTGGTTGGGGCAAAAAAGAGTCCAGGAATATTATTGAGAAAGCGGAAATGGAATCTGATGCCATCGTACGCGAAGCAAACCAGAAGCGTCAGCAAATAAGGCAGAGTATTTTGCGGCTGCTCGACCGGCGGGAAGAAATTATTGGCGGCATGAAGTCGTACCTCGAAATGGCACAAGAATCGCTGCAGCATTTTTCAAGGGATGATGCATCGCTGTTTTCACTTCCTAAGGAAGATACAGGCTATTCCGGCGAACAGGAAGAGAGGCGAAAGCAGGAATCTGCTGCCACAAAAAAAACGTTCTCAGCAAAAAGAAGAACAGCCGGTACCGCCGGGTGCCGAAAATCTTGACGACATCTTAGACGATATTGATTAATTAACTGATTGAACTGCGTTACATGAGTATAGAATCCGTCGCTAACTTTCGAAAAAAAAGAACTGAAGCCCTTCAATTTATACAGGAAAATACTGAGCTAAGGCCAAATTACATGCTTATTCTCGGTACTGGCCTTGGTCAGCTTGCGGAAGAGATGGATATCGTAAATGAGATTAGTTACGATAAAATACCGCATTTCCCGGTATCTACTGTAGAAAGCCATGCCGGGAAACTTCTCTTTGGAACTCTTGGGGGCAAAGAAGTTGTAGCCATGCAGGGACGCTTCCATTATTATGAAGGCTACAACATGCAGCAAATTGTGTTTCCCATTCGCGTGCTAAAAGCTAACGGTGCCGATACACTTTTTGTAAGTAACGCATGCGGTGGAATGAACCCAAACTATGCGGCAGGCGACATCATGCTTATTCGGGACCACATCAACATGATTGGCGATAACCCGCTGATGGGGCCAAATGATGAGGAACTTGGCCCGCGCTTTCCGGATATGAGTGAACCATACAGCGAACGGCTGATGGATATTGCAAAAAATGCAGCACTTGAAAACAATTTGCAGATGCACCAGGGCGTTTACGTTGCACTCAGCGGCCCGATGCTCGAAACAAAATCTGAATACAGGTTTCTCAGGCTCATCGGCGCAGATGTGGTAGGTATGAGCACGGTACCGGAGGTAATTGCCGCCGTTCACATGGGAATGGAGGTATTAGGAATTTCTGCAATTACTG
>NNSL01000093.1 GCA_003123965.1 Balneolaceae bacterium SMO_bin1 | reverse complement strand
CAAACTGACCCCATATTTTCGCATCCCACGTACCACCAGCACTTCGAAGGCTTTGAGCCGTGGTGCTGCATCCTCGACGTACTATTCCAATTCGGGCCCGAAAGTTTCCGCATCATCGATAAACTGCAAAGTTGAATATTTAATGATGAATGGTAAATTGCTCATAATCATCACTAACATTTCAACATTCCTGAATGGACTGTCAAAAGCACCTTTTCTCGCTGCCAGATGACCACCACTACCTGAACTGTGCCTACTTTTCGCCGCTGCTGGAATCGGTGGAGGAAGCCGGAATCGAGGGCGTGCGCCAAAAGCGCGAGCCGTGGCACACCAAACCAGAACACTTTTTTGAAGATAGTAACACACTGCGATCGCTATTTGCACAATTGGTGAATGCAAAAGATCGGAATCAGATCGCCATTTTGCCGGCCACTTCGTACGGCATTTCAACGATTGCCAAAAACTTACCGCAGTCGGGCGCCGGTAAAAAGATTGTGGTCGTGGGTGAACAATATCCCAGCAACATCTATCCCTGGATGCGTTATTGCCAAGATTCAGGGTGCCGAATGCAGGTAGTTGAAGCGCCTGAGGAATTCGAAAATCGCGGAAAGATCTGGAATAATCGAATTCTTGAGGCAATCGACGAGAACACACTGATGGTGGCCATGGCCAATATTCACTGGACCGACGGTACGCTGTTCGATTTAGAGGCCATTGGAAAACGAACCCGAGAAGTCGGCGCCTGGTTTGTAATCGACGGCACGCAGTCGGTGGGCGCCCTGCCGTTTGATGTGCAGCAGCTGCAGCCCGATGCCCTAATCTGCTCTGGCTACAAGTGGCTGATGGGTCCGTACTCCATTGCGCTCGGATACTTTGGCGAACGTTTTACGGACGGTATCCCACTGGAGGAAGGATGGATCGAACGCAAAGGAAGCGAGGACTTTGCCGGGCTCGTCAATTATACCGATAAATACCAGCCCGGAGCCGTTCGCTACGATGTGGGCGAACGCAGCAATTTCATTCTGGTGCCCATGATGATAAAAGCGCTGGAGCAGATTTTAGAATGGGATCCGGTAAACATCCAGAATTACTGCTGGAATCTTACATGGGAGCTGACCCAAAGGCTGCCGGAGTGGGGATACCGAATAGAACATCCCGACTGGCGTACCCACCACCTTTTTGGCATTCACTTGCCCGAGCGCATCAAACCGAAACAGCTGCAGCAAAAACTGACCGCAAAGAATGTTCACGTTTCGGTACGCGGCTCTGCACTGCGCGTGTCGCCTAATGTGTATAATGATGAGCACGATATTGCGGAACTACGGGAGGTGCTGGTAAACATTTAACCGCAAAGTTCGCAGAGGTCGGCGCAGGGAATCACCCCGGTGTAGATTGTGTCCTCAAGTTCGTTTTCCGGCATTCCTTCGTCAACCGCACAACC
>NNSL01000092.1 GCA_003123965.1 Balneolaceae bacterium SMO_bin1 | reverse complement strand
AGTGCCTCTTCTATGACCGTACGTTCGGGATGTACAAGGCCGGCATCCATCAGCTTTGAAAACTCCGGCATCATGCCGCTGTGCTTCGGCACGATTTCCTTCTTCAGCCACTCCTTGAGGGTATCAATCTGCTGCTTGGCTTCGTCGGTAAAGTGTCCGTTCAGCGATATCTGATAATGGTTCGGATAGAATATGCCCGCGCTCTCGAACACCAGCGGCCGCTTGATACCCATCCACTGCCCAATGGCCTCGGCATACGGCATGGGGCGCCCGGTGCAAATTGTGAGCGGAGGGATCGTAGAATTATCATTGCTTTGCTCATTTAGGGCGCGTATTTCACCCAGCTGCTCCCAGTCAGGCGTTTTAAACGGCTCCATCAAACAGCCGTCAATATCGGTAATGAATAGTTTGATCATCTATTAAAGTGGCAAAGTTTTAAGTTACAGAGTTACAAAGTTTCAGCGTCAAAGCATGAAGATTCAATGACTCGATGATTAAGTAGACTAAGTGTCTAAACTTCGAATAAAACTACTCATCATTCGTTCAATTTCCCGGCTTTGTTCAAATAAGTTTTCGAATTTTTTATTGTCGATATACTGCAGATTTTGAGCTATTTCAATTTGAGTTTGCACCTCAAAAAGGGAACCCATGGCAATGTTAAGAAATCGGATAAAATCATTGCTTGAACTTCGCCCATACCCTTCAGAAATATTTGACGGGATTGAAACAGCAGATCTTCTGAGCTGAGAAACCAAACCGAACTTCTCCTCATTAGGAAAACATTTAGTGATTCCGTAAATCTCTGTTACATACTCCATCGACTTTTGCCAAATCAATAAGTCTCTAAATGTGCTCACATAGCCTCTCTACATTGTTACCCTTTTACTTTGTCACTTTGTTACTTTTTCTCTCGCTCTTATACCCCGGCACCACCAAAGATATCACCAGAAACCCCAGGCCTATCGCAGCAAGCCACTGGTACTGATTTTTGAAGTCGGCATATTCCTGACTGGCAAATTCGCCCTGCTGCAGTTCATCCAGCCGGCCAAGAAACGCGTCAATTCCATCGTTACCGGCCTGAATTTCGTAGTATTCCCCTTGCCCCTGCTGGGCAATATCCTGCAACACATCCGGCTCCAGCTGCGTGGTGATGATATTGCCCTGATCGTTGCGTTTGTACCGTACCAGGTTGCCGTTACTGTCGTACACGGGAATGGTACCGCCCGACTGGGTGCCAAGCCCGAGTGTATAAACAGAGATGTTTTGCTCAGTAAGCGTATTTAGTGCTTCATTATAGGATTCCCCGTGATTCTCCCCATCAGAAATAATCAGCATAACTTTCGAGGCTTCACTGCTGGTTTCACTGTTCTGGTTGGATGAATCGTAAGCCTTAATAGCAGTTGCCATGGCCGCGCTGAAATCGGTAGCGGAATTGGGCATTT
>NNSL01000091.1 GCA_003123965.1 Balneolaceae bacterium SMO_bin1 | reverse complement strand
TATATCGGGATAGGCTTCCCGTTGAATATCCGCCTTTTCCTGATCCCCATAGGTTGTATCATTTGGAACATCCGCTCTCAGTGGCACGATATTTCTAAATTCCGGCGGATTTTCAATATCTGTGCTAATGTCGTGAATGGGTGGATACTCTTGCGCTTCCATGAACCAGTAGCCCAGCGTTCCCATTACGGCAATGCTTAGCACCACACCAACAAAGGTAATGCCTGCGCCTTTCATTTCCGGATTATTGCGACGCGTGAACCCAAAAAACAGCGCTAGTGAAAACCCGATCAGCGCCAATATTCCACTCCCAGGCAGCAGCCAGGAAAATGCCGTACCCAATCCCCACCAGTTCCACTGATATCCGTATCCCGAAAGAGCTAATACCAACGCTGCTGCAATCCCGAAACCCAAACTTGTCCATGCCCACGTTGACGTTTTTTGATTTTCCATAGTCTCACTAATGTTTTCTGATTAGATTTATGCCTGACATATAACTATTTAAGCGTATTAGCAGTTTTAAACTGTATCAACACAACGGCCGCCAACACTAAAAGCATACCTACAAACTGAAAAGCGGTTAACACTTCATTAAATACGAAAACGCCCAGTAAAGTAGCAACCAAAGGTTCTATCGTTGCAGCTATGGATGCCCGCCCACTTTCCACCATGGAGAGTCCCATGGTATAGAGGTAATACGCTAGCGCAGTTGGAAAAAATCCAAGACCCAATATATTTATCCATACATGGGTAGATTGCAGATCAGTCGTTGAAATCGTTATCCCGCTGGCGGGCAACATCACAGCTGAAGCAAAAACAAAAGTGTATGTTATGACGGTAAGCGGATGGTATTTTTTAAGCGCATGTTTGCCAAAGATACTGTAGAGCGCATAGCCGAACCCAGATCCCAATCCAACCAAAATACCATACCATGAAATGCGATCAGCAGTAACGGGAAATACTTTTATAACAAGCACGCATCCAAAAAGTGTTAGCACAAGCGCCCCTATTTTTCGGGATGTCATCGGCTCTTTAAAGAAAATACGGGATAGAATCACGACAAAAGCCGGTCCAGTGTACAGCAGGATTACGGCAATAGATAATGACACTTCTTCGATAGTCGTAAAATATGCCCAGCTAAAAAAGACGGTGCTAAAAATACCCGTACCTACAAAGCTCATTGAATCCATAAGATTAATTTTTAGCAGGTCCGGATTTGTAATCGCCACGAACAAAACTAGCATCACCGAAGCACCGACAACGCGAAGCGTCACAATTTGAAAAGCCGAAAATCCTGCCTGGGACAACTCCTCAATAAACAACCCGATGATACCCCACAAGGCGGCACCCAGAAAAACATAGATATAGGGCAAACGATGTTTTGAATCAGGCAATAGTTTCAAAAATTTTTGTCGTTACACAAAGTTGCCCAGAGGATACA
>NNSL01000090.1 GCA_003123965.1 Balneolaceae bacterium SMO_bin1 | reverse complement strand
AAAGTACAAGATGAGAGAGGCAAAAAACGTGATTAAAGCTAACGTACGGTTGGTCGTCTTATGATTCGAAAACATTCGTACCTAATACCTTAAGATGCTGTTTAAAATGGATTTCTTTAGCAGGCAATAATAGTCATAGGCGTGATAGAATCAAAATGATAATGCAGCCTATTTACCTGCTAAAAAGATTTTTTAACGACTATTTTTTGGCAATATTCTTTTAAAAGTAGTAACGATTTTAAGTGTTGGTTGCCACTTCGCAAAAAAATCATTAAAAATAGACGCTGGAAATTTTAAATCCATTAAAATGATGAGGAATACGCTATATGAGCGCTAAAAATGGATCAGGTGATCTCTTTTCGACAAAATTAGGGCTTATTTTAAGTGTGCTGGGTATTGCCGTTGGAACGGGAAATATTTGGCGGTTTCCCCGTATTGCCGCACAAAATGGCGGACAGGAGGGAGCCGGTGCTTTTCTAATTGCCTGGATTATCTGCTTGTTCGTGTTTTCGATTCCTTTAATAATAGCTGAATACGGCATCGGGCGACATGGACGAAAAGGCATTATAGGATCGTTTATAAATTTGGTTGGCAAAAAATATGCCTGGATGGGAAGCTTTATTGGTTTTGTAGCCACGGCAATTATGTTTTACTACAGCGTTGTGGCAGGTTGGTGCCTCTATTATTTAATAGAATCTATCTTTTCGTCTTTGCCGGCAAGTATGGGTCAGGCCGAAACTATTTGGTATGGCTTCCAGGGTTCGATGTGGCCGTCCGTTTTTCACGCAATAATGATTGGGCTCGGCGGCCTGATTGTGGTAAAGGGGATTTCATCCATCGAGCGGATAAACAAGGTGCTCATTCCATCGCTATTGCTTGTTGTTGTTATTTCACTGATCCGAGCGGTAACTCTTCCCGGCAGCTTTCAGGGAATTGAATACCTCTTTACGCCCGATTGGGCAACACTGGCGCAGCCCAGCCTTTGGCTCGAAGCTCTTACGCAAAATGCCTGGGATACCGGTGCCGCATGGGGACTTATCCTGACCTACGGAGCTTATATGCGTTCCAAGGATGATATTACCATCAGCGCATTTCAAACCGGCATTGGTAACAACATCGTATCGCTGCTGGCCGCAATGACGATCTTTGCTACCGTATTCGGTACACTCGGCAGCAGCATGGGCAACGGGGAGATACTGGATATTATGAAAACTCAGGACCCGGCATCTACAGGACTTAACTTTTATGTGGATGCCTCAGCTTTTTAATGAGATGGCCGGGGGCAAGATATTTGCCATTTTGTTTTTCCTGGGATTAACGTTTGCAGCCTTTAGCTCGCTTATCTCTATGATTGAATTAGCCAGCCGCGTATTTGTGGATATGGGATTCCCCCGAAGAAACGCCACAATTGCCATCTGTGTTACCGGTTTTCTTTTGGGGATGCCTTCAGCAATTTCA
>NNSL01000089.1 GCA_003123965.1 Balneolaceae bacterium SMO_bin1 | reverse complement strand
AACGGTTCCCAAAGCGTTGGAAACATGACCTACAGCAAGAATGGCTGTATTATCATTAAGCAGTTCCACAAATTTATCCCAGATAATATCACCGTTATCATCAACGGGAATTACTCGGATGTTCGCTCCTTTTCGTTCGGCAATCATCTGCCAAGGAACGATATTGGCGTGATGTTCAATCTCGGAGAGCAGAATTTCGTCCCCTTCATCAATAAACCGGTCGCCAAAGCTGTTGGTTACCAGGTTGATCGAATCGGTAGTTCCGGTTGTGTAGATGATTTCATCCTTATGCTCGGCATTGATGAAATGCTGTACTTTCTCTCGTGTCAGTTCATAAGCATCGGTGGCCTTCTGGCTGAGCGTATGAATGCCGCGATGGACATTCGCATGCTCATTGCGATGGTACGCATGAATGCGGTCGGCAACACGAGCAGGCATTTGACTTGAAGCTGCATTATCAAGATAAACCAATGGCCGTCCCTTTACCTGTTGCGAAAGGACAGGAAATTGTTCCCGAATGCGGCTAAAATCCACATTCGTCTTTGATTTTGTAGCAGCTTCAGCCATAAATAACCTTTAAACTGTTAGCTTTGAATCAAGTTGATTCTCTGTAAATCGATGTACTTCATCAACGAGCAGGTCTTGAACGGAATCGACGGAAATATTTTCGATTGTTTCAAGCGCAAAAGCGTAGATCAGCATTTCGCGAGCTTGCTGTTCGTTAAGGCCGCGACTCATCAGGTAGAAAAGTTCATCTTGTTCCAGCTGTCCTACGGTAGCACCGTGTGTACAGACCACGTCATCGGCAAAAATCTCAAGCTGAGGTTTGGTATTTACCAATCCTTTGCGAGAAAGCAATAGGTTTCGATTTTCCTGGAACGAGTCAATTTTCTGCGCATCCTTTCCGGACAAAAATCTTGCCGTTGAATACAGAGTGTGCCTTGCCGTTAATTACACATTTGTGCAACTGGTGACTTTCGCAATGCGAAAAACGGTGATCCATGACAGAATGCGTATCAGAAACTTGGTCTCCATCAATGAGTACAAGTCCGTCAACGGTGAATTCAACCTCTTCGTCACGCTGCGAAATCCGTGGCTCGTTCCGTGAGAGCTTTGCTCCGCGAGTAATTGTATATGACTCGTAATTGGCGTGATGATGTACAAAAGCTGCCGTACGAGCAATATGAATTGCCTCACGACTATCGCGCTGAATCTTGGTATGCTTGACATATGACTCTTCCTCAGCATTGATCTCAACAACCGGCAGATTGAAGTACTTATTATCTCCTAATCCAATATGATCTTCAACAATAGTTACTTCGGATTCTTTGTCTGCAACAACAACACTGCGTGATGTCGTAAAGTAGTTAGTATCTGCATCGGTTTGCACAAACAATAAATGCAATGGCACGTCAACGCTAAGCCCTTCAGGTACATAGACAAACACTCCGTCTTTTAA
>NNSL01000087.1 GCA_003123965.1 Balneolaceae bacterium SMO_bin1 | reverse complement strand
GACTACGGCACCTACACATTCATTGCCGATTACCTACCGTATGTATTTGGGGGACGGTATGGAGCATCGTAACTCAACCATTTTAACCAGTACCCGATCGCTTGAAGAAGGGGCCTTGCGCAATTTGGGAACGCTTTCGCACGAGTTTTTTCACGCCTGGAGTGTAGAACGAATGCGCCCACAAGAGCCTGGAGCCATTCAAATTTTCGGAAGCGAACATGAGCGGGGCGCTCTGGTTCGCTGAGGGTTTTACCAGCTATTACGATGATTTAATTATTCGTCGCGCAGGGCTTACCGATAATGCTGCGTATGGCCGCGGCTGGGGCGGCACACTCAATTATGTGCTTAATTCGCCCGGCAACCAGTATTACAGTCCTGTAGAAATGAGTCAGCAGGCGCCCTTTGTTGATGCCGCTTCCTCCATCGATCAGCAAAATAAATCGAATACCTTTATATCGTACTACTCGTGGGGCGCCGTACTGGGTCTTGGGCTCGATTTAACGCTGCGGTCGGAGTTTGAGAACGTTACGCTGGATGACTATATGCGAACCCTGTGGCAGGAATACGGCAAATCCGAAACGCCCTATACGCTTGATGACCTTGAAAACACGCTCGGCGAACTGACGGACAGCACGGAGTTTGCTTCCGACTTTTTTGATCGGCACATCTATGGTACAGAAATGGTTGATTTAAAACCGTTGCTGGCAAATGCCGGATTTTTGCTGGAGAAGGAAAATCCAGGTGCAGCGGTCATTACCTTTGGAGGAACGGGCATTGATTTTGAGGCTGAAAATCCTACGATCAGCAATAACACAACGGTTGGCAGCCCGCTGTACAAAGCGGGAATTGATCGTGGTGATGTCATCTTAAGTCTCGGTGGGCAATCGCTGTCAAATGCACAGCAGTTTCAGCGGATGCTTGCGGGCCATGCCCCCGGTGATAGTCTGGCTATTGGTTTTGAATCGCTGGGTGAAGAATACGAAAGTACACTCGTTTTAGCCGAGGACCAGACCCTGCAGATGGTTCCTTACGAGCAGGCCGGCATGGAGCTCACCGATGAAATGAGTGCGTTCCGCAAAGCGTGGCTGGGTAGTAAGGCACAATAAATCTACATTTTTTGGGCTTTTGTAAGCGCACTGACGATAATGTAGAGTATGACGCCGCTGATCACGATTAAGGCGGAACCCCAGAATGCGCTCCCGAAAAAGATTTGGCCCATGCCGTACAGCGCACAGATGATGGCAAAAGCGCTGGCCGCCACCTTAATCACCGCCGGCCAGATCGGTTCCACAGGTTGGCCATCGGCGGTGAAGCGTTTCCAGCCCGGGCCGCCGGGACGAACCTGGTTGAAAAAGGCCTGCAGGGTTTGATCTGATTCCGGTTTCGTTAAAAAGGTGACGCTCACCCAGCAAATGGTTGAAAATATGGTGGTGAAAATCATTTTACTGGCAAAATC
>NNSL01000086.1 GCA_003123965.1 Balneolaceae bacterium SMO_bin1 | reverse complement strand
GGCAGCATATCAGCCAGTGTGATGACGGTACTGCCCGCCACTTCCCACCGTGAAACTTTGGTGCCCACCTTATCAGGGTTGTGCCACATCCCTGTTTTGGCCTTCCGGGCTTGCTCCTCATACAGTTTAAACGCATCCACCGAATCGGGATGCTGACTGTAATAGGGAATATATCGACCATACCCGGCAAGTAGCAACCGTTTATTGAAAGGAATCTCGCTGCCTCCTTTTTTTACGCTTATATACGCCTGTAATGCCCCATAACGGGCGTCTGGCTGAGAGTTATACGGGCCCGACAGACGTACAGTGGCATCATTTAGCAAATCAGCCACAAATTTCTTTGCTTCCCCGCCATAATAATCAGCTGAATCTTTTCCGGCGTAAGTGCTGGGCACATCAACGCCAAGTGGCCGTACATCGTACCAAAAGCCGGGCACAAGTTTTACCGAAAACCGGCTGGCATCGTCAACATTTTGCTCAACGGCATACCATTTTTTGGTATCGACGGGCGGCCCCGGCGGAAATGATTCCTCGCGTGCCCTGCTCATCACGCCCATAAAATCCTGGTAAAACTGATTTGTTATTTATCGGAATGGATGATGAGCAGATTTTCATCGTTATTTTTTTCGGCGTTATTTGAAAAATTATACGACCCGGTCACCACCACGGCTTCGTCATTATCGGCCGGATTCTTTGCGTCAATAAGCAGCACTTTATGGTGGAGTTTCCGCAGCTCGTTTGAAGGCAAAATCATGCGATTGGCGATCCGTGCCTCGGGTGATGCCCAGATATCACCATTATTCCGATAGCGTGCATAGAAAAGCCGATCAATTACCCCATTTAACTGCACCTTACCCGTAGCCGACTGCTCCCAAATTTGGCGACTCAGGGGAAACGATGCACTGATGGCAAAAGCCTGGAAGTTGATATCATGCTGGGCCCCATTCTTTACCAGCTCCACCAACCGGTTGGCAATACTCGGCTTGGTACCGCGGCGATTTATAGGTGCAAAATAGAGTTCAACTTTAGTGTTACCCACATAAAACAGGTGATTGTCACTGGCCCGTTTATCTTTATGAAATCGAGCGCGTTCGGGGTTTGGTAGTGCTGATGAACTGCCCCACATCTGCTCAAATTCGCGGGTGTAGGCTTGCGCTATAGCATTGTCTTTAATGACCACCGTATGGTTGGTATTGAACGCGCCGGTATATGTCAGGTTGGTTGAACCGGTCCACACATAGTCATCCTCCGGCGTTTCATTGGCTGCATCAATAATGGCAAATTTGTTATGCATGTCGGCACCCGAGTTGACCAGCGAATTGTCGAATACAGTGCCGTCCGGCATATAAACATCGCCGTCATCATCAATGGAAATAACCCTGCCTTCGCGCAGCATATTCCACATCAGGGAGTCCACTTTGGGGGAATCATACCGATTATGGTCATCCGTAACTACACGCACCCGCACACCGCGTTGTTTT
>NNSL01000085.1 GCA_003123965.1 Balneolaceae bacterium SMO_bin1 | reverse complement strand
CCAAAGTATATTTCCGTCGGTATCCGTTTCTACGATCCAGGAGTCGCTCAAGCCTTTATTGGGAGCTGTTTTATCTCCGGATATTGACGAATATGAGTAGCCCGAAAAAACGTAATTTCCCTGGCTGTTTTGGAAAAGCGTGGTGCAGCCAGTCGGTATCATCGCCTCCTATTGTCTTTTCCCACAACAACTCCTGGCTCCTGCCATTGACAGATGAACAAAGGAGAATCAGGAAAAACAACAACTGCCGCATACTAAACTTCATATTTCAAGAGCTAATCTTATCACTTTCAGGAAGTGGCATTTAGCGCCAAATGTAAAAATATTTCAGCTGTCCTTTAACAAATATTTACGAATATTGATTAGCTGTAGTTCTACTGTTTAAAGCCAAATTCTATTGCAGGTTATTTGTTTTAGATGGTTTTTCGCCTGCGCCATCCGCTCTTGCACAATAACCCGCAAATGCTATATTTGCTTTATGGCTGAACTAGATGGGTTTTTAGCTGAATTCGCCTCCTTTGTATGGGGCCTTCCGCTTTTAATTTTACTTACCGGGGGCGGATTGTATCTGCTCATTCTTTCAAGATTTCTTCCTTTCCGATACCTGGGGCATTCTCTCGAAGTGCTTCGGGGAAAATATGACGATCCCAATGACCCGGGCGAAATCAATCACTTTAAGGCTCTTTCTACTGCGCTTTCCTCGACCATTGGAATGGGGAATATTGCCGGCGTTGCTGTGGCCATTGCTATTGGCGGTCCCGGGGCGATGTTCTGGCTCTGGATAAGCGCTATTATTGGCATGGCAACAAAATTTTTTACCAACACCCTTGCCGTAATGTACCGCGGAAAAGATTCTGAAGGGAAACTGCAGGGTGGACCCATGTATTTTATTACTGAAGGGCTGGGCTTAAAAAATGGTGGGCTTTGGCTGCCATTTTTTAGCGTCGCAGGACTCGTAGGAGCTTTACCGGTTTTCAACGTGAATCAGCTTACGCAGGCTATAAACTATATTTTGCTCACTCCAAACGGGGTAGAGGTGGATTTCATTTCGAACCTCACAATAGGAATTATACTGGCAATAATTACAGGCATTGTCATATACGGCGGCTTGAAAGGATCAGTAATACAGTATCGCGCATGGTCCCCATAATGGTGGCGCTTTATTTTGTAGCGGTGCTGATAATTCTTGTAGTTAATTTTGAGCAGGTACCCTATTACTTCGGACTCATTTTTACCGATGCCTTTGCGGCAGAAAACTATGCCGGGGAGCCATTTTTGGGAGGTATGCTGGGAGGTCTTATTATCCTGGGTATTCGTCGGGGTGCGTTCTCAAACGAAGCGGGGATAGGAACTGCACCAATGGCACACGGCGCCGCCAAAACTGCCGAGCCTGTACGCGAAGGATTGGTTGCCATGCTCGGCCCTGCCATTGATACTCTTATTGTTTGTTCTCTTACGGGAATGGCCATCCTGGTTACCGGGGTTTGG
>NNSL01000084.1 GCA_003123965.1 Balneolaceae bacterium SMO_bin1 | reverse complement strand
TGAACGAACAGGCCTGGATTTACGAAACCCGATAGGTTGATCGCCAGTACGATCAAAAATCTAGTTCTAGAATTACCACAGTGTTAGAGCTGGCAATTTAAGCTTTAACTTATTTATCACCTTTCTCTACATTCACGGTTAGCGGTGCCATGGTCAACGCGGTGCTTACCGACGAACTCACCGTAAACTCATTCTTCAACAACGCAAGGCGACAGGCATTCATCGCTTCGGTTCTAAGATCAGCCAATAACTTCTCTTGTTTAAATGTATTGATCCAAAAAGTGATGTTGATTTCTACGTAATTGGGAGTAAATGCAGCGATATTAGCCTTTGGTGGTGGCTCTTCAATGATCTGATCAATATTTTCAACCGTTTGCTGTAATAGGTTAAGCGCCTGTTCGGCATCGTCTGCATAATCAATCCCAATGGTAAAGCTGGCGCGGCGTAGGCCGTCACGCGTAAAGTTCATCAACGGCATTTTAAAAATCTGCGAGCTGGGAATGTAAATATCGCATCCGTCACCGGTGCGGATATGCGTATGACGGAGATCAACATTTTGAACGCGCCCTTCCAGATCCTCCGACCGGATTAAATCCCCAACATTAAATGGTCGGCTGAAGGCAAGGAAAAAGCCTGCCAATATATTTTCGCCGATATCTTTAAACGCAAAACCCAGCACAATTGCAGTAACGCCGCCGCCGGCAAGAATACTGGTGGCGATGCCGCTGAATCCCAGAATTTTAAGTGCAACCAGGAAACCTGCAATGCCAAAAACCCAGCGTACGATTTTTAGAAAAAATGATTGGTAAGCTACTGAGAAACTGGCACGTTGGAATCCCCGCTTTACGACAGCAGCAACAAAGTGTCCGATAATAATAAATACGATGAAAAACAGTAAGGCATAGAGCAGGGTCGGAAGTGCTGCCCATAAAGAGGCCCAATGAGCTTGTAGGGTTTCGGTAAATTGATCCATAATGGGCTGAATAAAGTTAGGAGGTGTGGGCTTGAAGGTGATCCAATTGTTCATTGCTGCCAATGGCCGTGTACGCTTTCATGGCATCGGCGGTTAAGCATGAATGCACGGGCAAAATGCCAATGGTATCACCAATGCCTATACTTTCAATAAAATTGGAAGAGCATTTAATGATGCCATGTTCTTGAGAGAGTGATTTAACGTAACAATCATTGATTGGACTGGTCCAGGACAAGTCTTGGTTTAGGGTGACAACCTTGCCGTACGAAATATTATCAGATTCTTGCAGGCGATCTTTTGACAAATGAATAGCCCCTCCGTGTACGGCAATTTCATTGCGCTGGGGATATTTTGCAATCACCGGGCAGGCTAGGGCAACGGCAATATCATTAGCGGAGCAAGCCCCAATTTGTTCTTGCATAAGATCGAAAAACACAAAGTTACCGGGACTGATCTGGTCAATTCCATCGAAGTTTTCAGCAACGCTGCAGCAAGGGGTATCTCCAATACAGGTTTTAAAATCCATAATCAGCGAATC
>NNSL01000083.1 GCA_003123965.1 Balneolaceae bacterium SMO_bin1 | reverse complement strand
TTAAAATAAATGGACTGGAGTTTCCGGTTGTTGGCACTATAACCATGAATTACTGCATGATTTTCCTAGGGCCGAATTACACAGAAACCGGTACGGAAGTACAGCTTTGGTATCCGGAGCAAACAGCGGCGCACTGGGCTCAAAAAATGAGCACCATACCGTACGAAATGCTCACTAACATTTCCCCTAAGCTACGCCGCCGGTACAGCTAATTTTGAATACTCACCAGTTCTACATTGTAGATGAGGGTATCTCCGCGTAGATCAAATCCGTTTGTTCCACGTCTGGAATCGGAATAACCAAATGCGGGCGGTATTTCAATAATCCGCTTTTCGCCTTCCTGCATGCCCAGCACTCCTTTTCGGAGTCCTTCAATTAAGGGCTGCACGCTTCTATTGCCAACAAACTTAACATTAGGCGTGAGGTTTTGAAAAAGGAATGTTTGGTCGGTTTCACTCCGGAAGCTGGAGTCAAAAATAATACCTTCTGTAGTTCGGCCTGTATATTTCACCAGAATTGCGTCGGGGGGTACAACTTCAAAGGGGCCGGCACCCTCTTCAATCACAAAATATTTAAGCCCGTCTTCTATGGTAGAATCACTAATGGCTTCTGAACGCTCGTATGGCGGAGGCACATTGCTAAAGTCGGGCCCGGTGCTGGTGTCATCACAGCCTTGGGTAAAAATGAGTCCTGCAAGCAAAGAAAAGAGCAGGGAAATGCGGAATAGCTTCATCGAAAAACTGGTGTAATTGCAATTAATTGGTAATAACCCTTAAGATACGAGATCTTCGCGAAAAGACCATACGCTGTGGCTGTATTTATTGCATGCCGTTGTGAGTGAACAATCAAGATTCACCGAATGCTTTCTTAAGTGATTTTTCACGGCTGCGTACGCCTATTTTACTTACCCATATAGATAATTGATATAACAGCAGAAGCGGTACGGCAACAAGAATTTGCGAAACGGGATCGGGCGGAGTTAAAAATGCCGCGATGGCAAATATCGCTACCAACGAATGACGCCGGTAGTTTCTGAGAAATTCGGGAGTTAGCAGGCCAAATTTTGACAGAAAGTAGCTAATTACCGGAAGCTGAAAGATTAGGCCACACGAAAGTACCCACATGCTCACGGAGCTAAAATAGGCATTAATGTCAAAATCGTTACGGATAATATCAGCAGTTTCGGCCATTTGAAACTGACTGAAGAATTGCAGGGCGAATGGTACCAGTACGAAATAGCCAAACGATACACCAAGTAAAAAGAAAAACGTTATAAAGGCGGTGTTACCTTTGGTACGCCACTTTCCACTGCTCTCAAAGGCCGGTTCAACAAAACCCCATATTTGGTAAATAAACAGGGGAATGCCAATAATTATACCTACTACAAACAGAGCGCCCCAGTAGGCAAAAAATTGCCCCGGCAGTTTGCGGCTTTGTAGCGTTAAATCTATAGCGTCGATGCCAAGCCAGCTATACACAATAAAATCGCCACGAGTGGGTCCGAGCAGT
>NNSL01000082.1 GCA_003123965.1 Balneolaceae bacterium SMO_bin1 | reverse complement strand
GGGGTGAAAGTGACCGGTTCAACCTGCACGCCGGAAACTGCTTTTTAAATTCCATAACCTGGTTGTCGGTAATATCTGTTTGGGGTGAACCGATCGTTAAAAAGGGATCGGGCGTGCCGCGACCTTCTGAAATGTTAGTGCCCTCGAAAAGCACGGTTCCCAGATACATGAAGGCATGCTGGAACGTGGGCAAATTGGGCGACGGCGGGTACCAGTCCAAACCTGTTTCCGACCACTCCATGGAGCGCTGCCAACCCTGCATGGATATCACCCGCAATATCGGCTGTGAAACGGTTTGCAGCCAGCGCTCACCGATCATCATTTTGGCCAGTTCGCCAAGCGTCATCCCGTGGGCCATGGGAATGGGATAGGCCCCAACAAAGGATTGATGCTGTTCATTGAGCATCCAACCGGAAATATAATTACCACCGGCCGGATTTGGGCGGTCGAGCACCCACACCGGAACTTCGCTTCCCGCAGCCGCTTCCAGCACGTATCCCAGTGTTACATTGTAGGTGTAGAAGCGGGCGCCCACATCCTGCATATCAAACAGCAGCACGTCCACTTTTTGGAGCATCTGGTCTGTGGGTCGGCGGGTATCACCATAGAGTGAAAAGACGGGCAAACCTGTCGCCTGATCCACGCCATCTTCAATCGTTTCTCCGGCCCCGGCCTCACCCCGGAAACCGTGTTCAGGTGCAAAAAGGGCGGTGATGTTTACATCGCGGGCCAGTAGTGTATCGAGCATGTGCGTGCCATCAACCCGGGCGGTGGGGTTCATTACCAAACCCACGCGTTTGCCCTCCAATTCAGCCAGGTGTTCATCAAGCAGCACTTCCGCTCCAACCTTTACCTCATCAGATTTCTCCACTTCGCGAGCTTGTTTCTGCTGCTGTTCGGCCGAGCTGCAGGACACAGACAGCGCAAAAAAAGCGAATAAAATTGATAGACGAATAATCATCGTAATATGTAAAAAGAAAGCCCGGCAAATACCGGGCTTTAGGATTAATTAAGGTAACATTTTAAGCTTTGTTGGCTACAACCTGCTGCTCGCTGAAAAAGAAATTGGCTTCTTTTTGGCCATTCTCTACAGAGTCAGATCCGTGCACGATATTTTCGCCTACGCTGTCGGCAAAGTCCGCGCGAATGGTTCCTTCGTCTGCTTCGGCTGGGTCAGTTGCGCCAATTAATTCACGGAAATCGGCAATGGCGTTTTCTTTTTCCAAAATCATGGGCACGCACGGGCCGCTGCTCATAAATTCACAAAGGTCGTCGAAAAAGGGCGCTCTTTATGCACCGCGTAAAATCCGCCGGCCGTATCTTGGTGAGGCGCGTCATTTTCATCGCTACAATTTTGAAACCGGCCTCCTGGATGCGCTGGGTTACTTCACCAATCAGTTCCTTGCGTACACAGTCAGGCTTCAGGATCGTTAGCGTTCGTTCTATAGCCATTATTTATATATTTTTTAAGTTTAAAATATGATTCAAAGGCCGTTAATATACGGTCTTGTGGCGGGCTTGA
>NNSL01000081.1 GCA_003123965.1 Balneolaceae bacterium SMO_bin1 | reverse complement strand
ATCCTCCACCCATGGCAATAGTATTGGAATCAATTTTTTCGAGTCCGCGATTTTTTAAGGATACCGACATCTGCCTTCAGGTTTTTAATGATACGCTGGACGGGAGAATTGTAAATACGTCCCACGCTAAAACCTCCCTGCCAACCCATCAGCAGCATATCAGCTTCTCTATTTTGCGTTTCTTCAATCATTGCTCCAAATACATCGTGGGCGGCATCGGTTACTGAGCGGAAATCAGTTTGCTTTAAGATATCTTTGTATTCATTTGTTATATGATCTGCTGCTTCACTGGATTGTTCAAGAATCGTATCTATTTTGCGCTGTATGGAAGGCCGCTGCTCCAACTTTTCTCGAATAGTGGAAATAGGCGTTTGGTAAGGCACATGAATAAAGTGCATGCCTTCAACAATGCCTGGTTCTTCTTTTCCGGCCGACATAAACTGTGCAAGTCTCAGTAAATTGGTTTCGTGCTCGGGATTAGCCAATGCCGTAACAAGGTGTCGTGGCGATTTGGTATTGAGTGGTCGTTTGGAAGGAATCCATTCTTCCACTTCTTCTTTTTCGATTTCTTCAGGTGGTAGCCAGAAGAGACTCCATCCGTGTTCGTCCCAGCGCTCTTTGAACTCAGGAATTGCGGAATCAATAGATACTCTTTCACGTCCCCATATAAGGTACCAGGAAAGACTCACAACAATCAGAACCACAACGGCAATTTGTGCGAAGGGACCGGAATAAATAATAACACCCAGACATCCAATAGCGGCAACAAGTTGTCCTAAAGGATTGCCCGGCGTACGGTAGCTTGGCTTGTACCAATCAGGATTGGCGGCACGAAGAACAATACAGCCAATGTTAAGAGCGGCATAACTATATAGCTGCAAAACGCTGGCAATTTTAGCGAGATCTTCAAGACTTTCAATCAGTAAAAATCCGAGTGCTAATATTCCAGTTAAAAGAATAGCGCGATAAGGAGTTAATAATTTTTGATGAATTTTGCTTAGCCAGTTCGGCACCATACGGTCTCGGGCCATGGCCAGGTTTATACGCGACGACGCCATAATGCTGGCATTTGCGGATGAGAGCGTGGCAAGAAGGCCTGCAAAAATGATAGCGACTCCACCGAATCCGCCTAACATTTGCCGGGCTGCGGTAGTGAGTGGATCTTTAACTTCTCGGATGGTTGACTGTGGAAAAAATTCCTGCAATCACTAACAGAATGACCACGTATAAAACAGTTACCAGTGCTACCGATCCGATAAGTGCTCGCGGCAGGTTTTTAGCCGGATTTTTAATTTCTTCGGCCACGGCTGCGATCTTCACGAATCCCAAAAAGGAGACAAATACAAGGGCGGTAGTTGTGAAAATTGGCTCCGTACCTAAAGGGAAGAACGGGTTGAGGTTAGCGGTATCGATGTTGAAAAATCCAAAAACACTGAATCCGCCTAAAATAGCAAATAGGGTGAGAACCACGACCACTTGGGTACGCCCCGATTCTTTGGCACCAACAATATTGAGGATGATCAGCAAGAC
>NNSL01000080.1 GCA_003123965.1 Balneolaceae bacterium SMO_bin1 | reverse complement strand
GAAGGAACAAATAAGCTGTTGGTATGTTGTGCGCAGTGACTTTAAAAATAAATCATTTATGAATAAACAAGCGTACATACGGCTGGCTAGTTTGAGCAAAAATTACCAGGAGGGCGATAAGAGTCGTTCGGTATTAAACGGCTTGGAGCTGTCTGTTGATGAAGGCGAAATGATCGTTCTATTGGGGCGATCGGGATCAGGTAAAAGCACCTTGCTGAACTTACTGAGCGGAATTGATAAGCCAGATTCGGGGGAAGTTATCATTGACGGAACCGATCTGACTACGATGAATGAGAAAAACCGAACGCTTTTTCGCCGCAAAAACATTGGCTTTGTATTTCAGTCGTTTAATCTCATCTCAACCCTAACTGCACTCGAAAATGTGTTGCTCCCGTTGAAGTTAAAAGGAGGCTTTAACGAGAATATTGCAGACAAGGCGCAGCATTTTCTCGATGAAGTGGGGCTCGGCAATAGGGGTGACAGTTACCCCGATCGCCTTTCTGGTGGGGAGCAGCAACGTGTGGCCATTGCGCGCGCTTTGGCCAGCGAACCCATGCTTGTATTGGCCGATGAACCTACCGGCAATCTGGATTATAAAACGGGTCAAAACGTGCTCGATATCCTCAATAATTTGGTTCGCGAAAACGGCCGAACTATGATCATTGCCACTCACGACCACGATATATGCAGTATCGCCGATCGAGTGCTTGAACTGCAGGGCGGTACCCTGCACCGGGTCGAAAATAGTGCTGAAGTTGTTTGATATGAATAATCCGAAACGTAATCTGCTTTGGCAATCCAGCCTCCGTTTTTTATTGCAGCATCCATGGCATTTTGCCCTTTCCATCCTTGGCGTTGCGCTGGGCGTTTGCGTAGTTTTTTCAATTGATTTATCCAACAGCTCCGCAAAAAAGGCGTTTTCGTTATCCACCGAAGCCGTAACGGGTAAAGCCACGCATCAAATAAAAGGAGCCGCCGAAGATCTGGATGAAGAGGTTTATCGCACCATCCGCATTGAAGGAAATATTCGAAAATCGGCCCCGGTAATTGAGGGTTACGGAACAATTGAAGGGCTGAATCGAACCTTTCAGATCATGGGCGTTGACCCTCTTGCGGAGGGACCCTTTCGAGATTTTGCCAGTCAGCAGGCAGGAATTGAGCTGTCGGAATTCATAACCGGCAAAAACACGGGCATCATCGCAGAATCAGTGGCGCAGGAGCTGGGGGCGTCGGTGGGTGATACGGTATCCATATCAGTAGGCGGGCGCGAATACAACATGCAGCTGGTTGGTGTAATTGATGCCGCGAATGATCGGAGTCAGCGCGCATTGGAGAGCCTGTTGGTGGTTGATGTGAGCACGGCGCAGCAGTTATTCAATAAGCAGGGCCAGCTTTCACGCATTGACCTTATTATTTCTGAAAATGCAGAGTCAACCATTGCCGAGATAGAATCTCTGTTGCCGGAAGGTACCACGGTTGTCCGTTCAGATTCCCGTTCTGAAACTGTTGCGCAAATGACCCGCGCATTTGAATTTAACCTGCAGGCGTTGA
>NNSL01000079.1 GCA_003123965.1 Balneolaceae bacterium SMO_bin1 | reverse complement strand
AGTCAATAAATGATCTCTATTTTGTACTTACGGTCCAGGAATTATCGGTTGGCCTTTTCCCGATTGCAAAAGCGGGAGTACTTGGAGTGGGCGCTACATTAATTGCTTCATTTTGGCCGGCGCGCGAAGCTTC
Organism: Balneolaceae bacterium SMO_bin1; assembly: GCA_003123965.1. The sequence goes on along the minus strand of NNSL01000079.1, from coordinate 1,420 downwards.
CCAAGCCCAGGTTTCTACGGTACTCAGGCGCTCATCCAATGAATCTAAAATTACGGGTCGTTTATGGCTGCTTGCCGGTGCGGGTTTAGGAACCGGACTTGCCGGCCTGGGTCTATTGCTGATTCCAAACGGCGGCATTGCAGCGGGTTATACATCATTGCTCTTCATGATTGTAGGGTTCTCCCTGATGATTCCGCTGCTGATTGTAGGCATGGCACAACTGTTTCGTCCGCTCTTGGGCAAACTGAATGGTCTGATCGGCAAAATGTCAGTTCGGGGTGTAGTTACCGAGCTAAGCCGTACCTCGGTTGCTATTGCTGCGCTTGTAGTTGCAGTAGCCGCAACGGTTGGAGTAGGGGTGATGGTTGATAGCTTTCGAACTACGGTTGTATCGTGGCTGCAGGCCCAGCTGCAGGCTGATGTTTATGTGCAGCCGCCCAGTGCTGTGGCCCGGAAAGCGGATGCTGAATTATTGCCAAAACTGGTTGACTTACTCAAAGAAACCGAAGGGGTTGCCAACTCTCACACGGTGCGCAGTGTTGATGTACGCACTAACTTTGGAACCGATAATCTGGTAGCCATTGATCAAGGCGCCAGTGCACAAAATACATACCAGCTGAAGACCACTGCACCTGATTTTTGGCAGCGATACACCAGTGAGAATATTGTTATGATTTCGGAGGTATATGCTTACCGCAATGATGTGCAGCTGGGCGATTCTATATCCATCGAAACAGACCGTGGTCCGGTGAAATTTCAAGTGCAGGCCATAAATTTTGATTACGCCTCCGATATGGGCACCATTACCATCAACCGCAATATTTATAATCAATATTTTAATGATAATGCTATTTCGGGGCTGGCGCTCTATGCCGCAGAAGGAGTGTCGGTTGATCAGCTGGTAGAGCAATTGCGCCAGCGGGCCGATGGACTTCAGGACGTATTTATTCGATCGAATCGAGGTTTGCGGGAAGCATCTATCGAAATTTTTGACCGCACGTTTACAGTTACCATTGTGCTGCGAATGCTTGCAATATTAGTGGCTTTTGTCGGTATTTTAAGTGCATTGATGGCGCTGCAGCTCGAACGATCGCGAGAGCACGCCGTAATGCGCGCGAATGGAATGACGCCCGGACAGCTCTGGAATTATGTGATCACCCAGACAGGCGTAATGGGTGGTATGGCCGGAATTCTGTCGCTGCCTCTGGGTATTTTAATGGCCTACATACTGGTATATGTCATTAATCTGCGATCTTTTGGCTGGACGCTGCAGTTTGTGATATCTCCGAGTTTGCTGCTGCAGGCTTTGGGGCTGGCGGTTGTTGCGGCCCTCCTGGCCGGGATATATCCATCGCTAAAAATGGCCAAAGCTAATCCTGCGGATGCGCTGCGAAATGAATAAAGATTACTAAAAATGAAA
>NNSL01000078.1 GCA_003123965.1 Balneolaceae bacterium SMO_bin1 | reverse complement strand
GCGAACGGCATTCTTTTGATCAATAGAATAGACCGGGGCGCCAATAGAGTCCGCCAGCGTTTTTAGCTGGTTGATGGCAGCCGGGCGATACACGTCGGCTGCGGCCAAAATGGGATTGCGATTATTCTCTTCTTTTAAATACTTGGCCAGCTTGGCACTGAACGTAGTTTTACCGGAACCTTGCAGCCCGGCAATGAGTATGACAGTAGGCGGCGTTTGTGCAACAGCAATATCTTCGCGCTCCTGGCCAAATATTTCCACCATCTCGTCATATACGATTTTGGTGAATTGCTGGCCGGGATTTACCGACGTGAGCACATCTTCGCCCATGGCGCGGTCCTTGATATCCTCGGTAAACTTGCGAGCAACCTCGTAGTTTACGTCGGCATCAAGCAGGGCGCGGCGAATTTCACGGACCGTTTCAGCAATATTAACATCACTGATCTGCGCTTCGCCTTTCAGCGACTGGACGGCTTGGTCTAATTTTGACGATAAATCTTCAAACATGGCTCGTGCTGCTTTCGTCGGTTTTAATTTTACTATTGCTTGCTTTACAGCATAATTGCAAAGTTTCCAAAAATAAGGACAATTTGCTGTCTTATCAACAGAATAACATTAAATTTTATTGGTGATAGCTGGGCTTGTATTTGAATGAGATTGCAGAAAGATTGACAATATTCAGTCAGGTTTTTTTACATTGATATGGTATTCAAAATTAATCGATAGCCGGAGGTTTAACATGGAATACAAAAGTTCTGTTAAATGGATCTGTTTAGTATTGGTTGCTGGTTTTTTAATGGCCGGATGTGCGGGAACCCCGGATGTAAACCCAATGGTGCAGGAAGTGCAAGTGGCCTACAGCCAGGCAGAAGAGGACACCATGGTAGTGAACAATGCGCCGATGGCTCTTCAAAAGGCAGAAGAAGCACTGCGGCAAGTTGAACAGCTTTCTCGCAGCGGCGCTGATTCGGCTTCCATAGAACGGCAGGCCTATCTGGCATTGCAGCAGGTGAAGATTGCGGAAAAAAGAGCTGAAATTCGTGCTGCCCAGGAGCAGATTAAGCGCGCATCTACCGAGCTGGAAATATTAATGGAAAACCTAAGCGAGGCTGATAAAAAAACGATGGGTGCGGGACCTTCAAAAGTTGAGGCCAAAGAGCGAGCCCAGCAGTTGCGCCATTTCCAGGCTATTGAAACAAATCGCGGCCTGGTAATACGTTTTCTAGATCTTCGGTTTGCCCAAGAGCAAGCATCGTTGACTTCAAGCGTTGAGCAGCCCATCAACGAATTGGCTGATTTTTTGAGCGACTACCCCGAACGGACTGTGCTTATCGAAGGCCATACCGACAACACCGGGGCGGCCAGCTTCAACAAAAGCCTATCGCAGAAGCGGGCTGATGTGGTGCGCGATGCCCTGATATCCCGGGGCGTTAATCCTGATCGTATCCAGTCGGTGGGGCTGGGCGAACAGTACCCGATAGCCAGCAACGACACGGAAGTGGGCCGCCGTGAAAATCGCCGCGTGGAAGTGGTCATTTCGGATGAGTCGGGAAATAT
>NNSL01000076.1 GCA_003123965.1 Balneolaceae bacterium SMO_bin1 | reverse complement strand
AATAATTAAAATGACGCTGAAATTGCTGTTTAAAGTTATTGCTCTCTGCACTTGTCTGAGCCTGAAGCGCTTGGGGAGCCGCAGAAATCAACAATAAAGGAGTGAGGAGTGTGATTAGATATTTCATAAGAAGCAGAATAGGTTTTTTATATTTAAGTTGGAACAGAAGGATCTTGGATCACTTAAAAGATTCAAGATAGAACTTATGTACTGCGAATCAACCGCAAGAAAAATTCAAGCCGTTATGAAAGAGACAACAAAAGATGCACTGGAACGACGAGTGAAAGAATTGGAAGGAATTATTGCACGCAAAGGAGTAGGGGCTGATTACGTTCAGCGTGCGCGGCGTATTCAGCGGGATATTAACATTGCTTTGATGCTGGGTGCGGCAACTGCGGTAATTGGTGTGGCTGCCTGGGCGCTGCTTCGGTCCGGCGATGAAGATGAATAGAACAGCTTAGTTCGTTTTAGCCGGCTCAAAAAATTTAACTGTTACTGCGAAGCGTTATGCCTATTGCTCCAATGCCAAGCAAAAGCAGCAGGCCGTGACCAATCCAGGATAACAAACTACCCCAGTACACGCTTTCGGGCGCAAAGGTAAAGGTGATTTCATGATCTCCTGCCGGAACTTCAATACCTCGTAGAATAAAGTTCGTTTTGTAGATTTCGGTAGGTTCACCACCTATTTGGGCCGTCCATCCCGCGGGGTACCAAATTTCACTCAACACCATAAATCCAGGTTCGTTTCGGCTGGTAGTGAGTGTAATCTCATTTGCTTCGTAATGGGTGATGTTAATCTTGGCTGTAGTATCCGCTTGAGCAGTTAGTTGATCCCCTGTTTCCACAACTGCCCACTGAGCCGGGTTGAACGCGGCGCTGTTGAGCTTATCCACTGCCTGCTGCGGTTCCGATACGGTAACCAGCGAATCAACAAAGAAAGCTTTGGGCAATACATCGGTGTTTTGCATCACTACGCCATTGTCTTGGCTGTATACCTGCTGCATGTTGGGGAATGGCAGCGGCTGATTATAGGTCACATATTTCACGTTCAGCATGTCCAGTGCCGGCATATTAATTGAGTTGCCGGTCATCAGTACCGCATCAATGAAATCTTGATAGTAGCTTAATTTAGCCCCACTATACCCGCCAATGCTTGGGTAAAAATAGGCGGGTACGGCGTTGTTGAAAGGATTGTCTAGCAATGGGAAAACGCGATAGGGGTAGGGTTCATTATCGGCTGCTACATTTTCCTGCAGGAAGGTATCTATGGGCCGTTTCTGCCGCTCCAGAATTTGTTCCGCCTCAAAATTGTCTGAGACCATTTTTTCTTCATTGACATAGCGGTTGCCTATGCTGAGCATATCGTATGCTGCCAGAAGAATTAAGCCGCTCAGGAATACCCCGACACCAATTTTTCGCTTATAAAAAGCTACAATAAGGCCACCCGCCAATATCACTAAAATTAAATAACGCATAGAGTCGCTTTGGGCCATTTCTTGGCGGTCGGGCTTCATGCGGGTGTTTATAAATTGACTTACGCGCTGCTGCACCTG
>NNSL01000075.1 GCA_003123965.1 Balneolaceae bacterium SMO_bin1 | reverse complement strand
ATTTACGGGCACATCGATTTTCTTTATTCAAATAAATGGCGGAATAAGCCAAGCGATCAAAATGCGATAAAGTACCCGAAATTGAATGTTGTTCGAAAAGGTAATGGAAAGTTTAAATTTTTTTCGGTTCGGTAGCACTCACAATGAAGTACTTCCATCAATGATTGAGCGCAGAGAAGGTAATATTATCGTGACCAGCAGTGTGATGGGTAAATTCGGCACTAGGTATCGCTCAAGCTACGCTGCCTCTAAACATGCCCTTCACGGTTATTTTGATTCCCTTAGACAAGAAATATATGATGACAATATAAAGGTAACACTTGTTTGTCCGGGCTTTATTAAAACCAATGTGACCAAGAACGCTCTGCAGGGAGACGGCACCATTCACGGCAAAATGGGTAAGGGACAAGAGCATGGAATGGATGCAAATGAATTTGTAGAGAAGCTATTGCCACGCATACTAAAAGGCGAAGAAGAAATTTATATAGGCGGCAAAGAAATATGGGGAGTGTATTTAAAACGCCTGGCACCCAGACTGTTTTATAAAATTCTTCGCAAGCAGGACGTAACGTAGCGTAGCAGGGACTGATGGCCTGATTTACTGAGTTTTTGAGGGGTTGAGATTGCAACATCCAACTTCCAGCATCTATAGTCTACGAAGCTTTAGCGCAGTAGACCAACATCTAGCTTCTAGCCCAGATTCTTCCTTTTATTCAGGTAAGCGAGCAGGGCAAGGTCGAAGGCTTCCTGGGTATCGATTTCTTCAAAATCAATTTGGAATTCGCTGCACGCCATTTTAAAGCGATGGGTATATTCAGCAACTTTTTTCTTATAGTCTTCGCGCACCTGTGCAGGCATAATTTCCATTTGTGAACCGGTTTCCATGTCTTCCATTACGAACCGGCGATCGGGAAAATCCAGCTCGCGTTCACTTTTACGCTCCATGATATTGAAGAGTATCACTTCATGGTTGCGGTGACGAAGATGCTTAAGGGATGAAATCAGATTGTCATGTTCATCGGCATGCTCAAAAAGATCAGTAATAATAACCACCAGGCTGCGATGATTAAGTCGTTCCGCTACTTCATGAATCACTTCTGCGGTAGCTGTTCCCTTCTTTGCTTTGGCTCCCTGTTTTTCTTCCTCCAGTCGTTTTTCCAGTTCTCCGAAAAGCAGGCGCAAATGAGTGTAAGAAGATTTTGCAGGAATAAAAGCCTCAATTTCGTCACTGAACGGAATAATACCGCAGGCATCTCGCTGGCGATGCATCAGGTAAATCAACGCAGCCCCAAAGTTGATTCCATATCGTAATTTCGTCCACTCCGCAAAATATTTGTAGTACATGCTGCTGCTGGTATCGAGCAGCAAGTAGCACCGTAAATTGGTTTCTTCTTCGTACTGCTTAACATAAAATCGTTCTGTCTTGGCATATACTTTCCAATCAACATGCTTCAGGTCATCGCCGGGGTTATAGGGCCGATGTTCGGCAAATTCTACACTAAAGCCGTAGTATGGACTTTTATGCAGGCCGGATATAAATCCTTCCACAATTTTACG
>NNSL01000074.1 GCA_003123965.1 Balneolaceae bacterium SMO_bin1 | reverse complement strand
AAAAGAAGTTCCTCGAATGAGGCTGGCGATATCTTGAAGCTTGGCCAACAATGCAAACAGCCGAATGAGCTTGTCATTTTTTGAGTGTTTTGGATCAAGCCCCTTGGAATGCCACACAGTGGCCCTCCGATTTTTGGAGGATTCCACAAGGCAAGCCAAAATGAACGGCCTACTTCTGTACTTTTAAAAAGTGTATCTGCGAAAGTTAGCGAACGTGCTATTCTTCATCGGTAACTAAGCCCCGCTCTTCGGCCACGGCCCAGGCAGCAATAGCAAGCGTCACTACCGGAGCCAGATACGTTCCAATCAAATCAACCAGAATGAAGCCGGGAATCCAGCCGGTTTTACTTATGAGCATCAATCCTGCTGTACTAAGGGTAGCTGCACCGTGAAGCGCAAACAATACGATGTACCACGTTGGCCGCAGGCTAACAATTACGAGGGTCATCAGGCTAATTAAAAAGAAAAAGCCAAATTGTGGACGATATTGGATCGTTTTCCGATCGTCATCATTACTCCAGTTAAATGTAACCCACAGTGCAACGCCATCTTTGCGCAAGGTATATGATGGCTGTTCATTGTTGTTGAGATGTTCCGCCAAAGACGGATAAACCAGTTGCTGGGTGATTGCACTTCGGGCGGGGCGCACGCCGTACAAATAAATTAAAAACAGGAGAACGCAGATAGCCCCGCGAATTAAATAGTGTACGAGGCGACTCATACCAGCGATCGGTTATTTTCGGACGGGCTGCCACCCAGATTCACCCAAATCATGAAGAGTACAAATATCAACAAGTAAAATATGGTCGTCGTAGAATAGTCGTGGGTAAAGTCAAAAAAGGCGGGCTGATACTTCTGCGTAATGATGAGAACGATGGTCCTTAAAATATTGACAAGATAAATCGCCCCAATGCCCACCACAATAAAGCAGATGCGGGGAATCCAGCGCCCCGGGTAGGCGATCACAAAGCCAACAAACAGCCCGATAGCCGATATACCGCTGCAGCCATTTATCAGAATTACGCCCGGGGTTTGGTAGAGTCCGATTAAGCGGCCCGACCAATAGACTTCATAACCGAATGTCTGGAGTGCTGATGCGGATACATCCACGATATTATAAACGAGCCAGCGATCGAGGCGGCCGTCGGGCAGCAGCCATAAATCGTAAACCAAGTACCAGACAATGTAAATGCCCACGGCTTTGTATAGAAAAAGCGCAACGTTTGATTTGTACCATTTTTGCATGGTTCGATTATATTATTTGCGCATGAATTAACAAAATCTGATTTACTTCTTTACCCGCTTACTTTTATGAGCCGTGGCACCACGTTGTAGATTTTCGAACTTTAATTCTGCCATTCCCCAATCCGCTCTCAAAAGAGGACGTCGACATATTCCCAAAAAATGTATTAAACCAATGCTTGGTATCAGTTGCCGCTTTTTACTCCCAGCTTCAACAACACTCACGTTCTAAGACTGCTTTGAAAAAAGGTGTCATTTCGAAAGAATGAAACGAAATGAGAAATCCTTGTTTGGATATTGATCACAGCCTTATTCT
>NNSL01000073.1 GCA_003123965.1 Balneolaceae bacterium SMO_bin1 | reverse complement strand
AAAATGTTACGCGCACCCTCTTCGCGAAACGCCTCCGGCCATTCTACATGTACCACGCCGGGATGGTGAACAATGGCAAGCTCTTCATCAAACCGTTCATTAATTGTCTCAACAATTCTGCGGGCGTTGGTATAGTTTGGGTCACGCAGCACAAGTCCAAGTGGCTCGTTTGTGTTGTGTGAAAATTCATTGTTTGATTCTACAACGCCTCCCCCTGGAATCGTCGCTGTGAGGGTCTGATTTCTTGTGACCCGCGCACCAGGAATTTCTGCGGTAATGCCACCTACGATCAGTGAGCCCTGCGCTTTGGCGGAAATCATTTCGTTATCGGGATCGAACAGTGGTGTTTGGAGCAGCACACCGCCCTGAAGGCTGCTTGCATCACCCAGATGACGACCGTCACATTAATTTCGCTGCCGGGCGCATGATACGGACCGATGGTTGCCGTAACCATCACAGCAGCCACGTTTCGTGTTCGAAGACGGTCTGCATCAACGGTAATTCCAAAATTCTCAAGCATGTTGGCGATCGATTGTACGGTAAATACCGAGCCCCGGCTGCTGATAGTCCGGTCGCCCGTTCGGTCGAGGCCGGTTACCAGTCCATACCCAATCAGCTCCCTACGCTGAGCATTTTGTATCTCAACCAGCTCGCTGAGCTGCGTTTGAGCCAGTGCTGCTTCCGCAACAAATAGCGTCACAAAAAGTGATATCAACAAACAGGACGCCGATCTGAGCACTTTTCGCATAAATTTATTTTGATGAGTCATTGTCTATATCTCGCAGTTACTGGTTCATGAATATTGCGGCACCAAGTACCAGTCCAACACCACCCAGCACAATTCGCCGGATACGCCCCTGTTTTTTGGTAATTTCGTGAAGGCCGCCTTTCTGCTGGTAGCTGATATTGGCGTTTGCCACCCGGTAAGAGAGAACCCGGTTCTGGCTGTCCACATCGTTTTGACGGACGATACCGGTCAGGCTCATTTCGTGGGTTTCACCGTTAATTTCAGTTGACCGTGTGCCCTCCACAATGAGGTCACCAAGCGCTGTTACTTCAATAATCTGAACGCTCATCAACCCTTCCAGAAGCTGCCGCTGATTTGAACGGTTTTGCGCATCGGCCCCGTAGTTTACCTGGGCATCCCCGCCAAACGTCGGTTCAAACGGTATAAAGTTGCCCGAAACCGAGCCCGATGTTGAGCCGTTGGCGTTTGACGAGCGGCGATTATCTGCTGTTGAACTTCCCGAAATATTTTCCGTGAGCACGACTGTGATGATATCGCCCACCTGGTTAGCTTTCACATCGCTGAAGAGCGACTTTTGTGCAACCGCCGTTGACTGAACCGACAGCAGCAGAGCCAAAATGGTTGCTGCGCATCCAAATTTCATAATGTTCCTTTCCATAGTACTACTCCCGGGCTGCTTATTTTGCCCACGTATCGTTTTCGAGTTTCTTTGTTATAAATCGTAATCTCATCACCCTGTGCACCGCTCTCCCTGGCTTCCCCTTCAATCACAATCCGCAGGCCGTTCTGTTCGTAAATTATTTTAACCGTATCGCCGGCTTCCAC
>NNSL01000072.1 GCA_003123965.1 Balneolaceae bacterium SMO_bin1 | reverse complement strand
GCTTAGCGGATTAAACCAGGTATCGGGAGCATACGCAGTGGCGCTGAGATACATCCACCAGATTAGCAATGAGATAACTTCAACGGGTACAACATATTTGATAACGATCTCCCACCACTTGCCAAGGGTATAGCTTCGTTCTTCATTATTGACTACTTCATCTCTAAATTTGCCCGGTCCGTATTTTATGATGGCGAATGACATAAAAGCACCGGATACCAGCAGGCCTACGCCCCACACAAAGTCCTGGTTTGCCAATATATCAGTGGATATGGCCGATGGCATTCCAAAAGCAAATCCGGCTACACATACGCCAATCGCAGCTTTCTTTCTGCTGATACCCATATCCACAAAAACCCTGCTTGCCAACTCAATCATTGAGATAAGCGAACTGAAAGCGGCGAAGGTCAATCCCAGGAAAAAGAGGATAGCAAAAAATTGTCCGCCCGGCATTTCATTAAAAAGCTGAGGCATCCACATAAAAGTTAGCCCGGTAGATGCCGGTCCGGAGCTCTTCATGATCTCCAGTATCTCGCCATTGCTCATGGTACTGCCCAAGGTACCAAAGACCGTGGAAAATATGGTAGCAGCTGCCAGCAGTGACACGATGTTGTTGCCAATGCCGGTCTGAAAAGCACTGATGGTTATGTCATCTTTCGTGCGCATATAAGCTGCATAGGTAAGTATCAATCCCCAGGCGGCTCCGGTATCCCAGGCATTCTGCGTGAGGGCTTCCAGCCAGATACTGGGTTGTGAGAGTGTTGACCAATCGGGCGTAAACAGGTACTCGATGCCCTGCATGCTTCCCGGAAGCATCACAGCGCGCACCAACGAAATGACAACAACCAGAAGCAAAGAAGGAATCAGAATCTTGTTGATGCGCTCAATGGATGAGATGCCTTTCACCACGATGAAACCGCCGAGACCCATCATCAACGCATGGAATACAGAAGGCAGAGCCGAGCCCTGGAATCCATCCCATACCATTCTGGCCTGATCCATATTTTCTGGCAGGGCTGTAGTCAGCGATTCGATAAGATAATACAAACACCATCCGGCCACGACGCTGTAGTAAAACATGATGGCGGTTGCTACGAATCCGATAAAACCGCCCATCCAGGCAAACTTCTCACCGACCAGTTTGATGAATGAACCGATTACCCCTTTGCGGCCATTTCGTCCGATACCGTATTCAGCAATGATGAGAGGTATTGAAAACAAAAAGAGGCAGCATATCCACGCAACCAGAAAAGCCCCGGCTCCCTCTTCTCCACCGTTTTGGGCCGCAATTCGCGGGAATCGCCAGATGTTACCGGTGCCTACAGCAATGCCCAGCACACTTAGAATCATTCCCAGTTTTGAAGTGAAAAAACTATCGCTGCCCGAACTTTTTACATCCATCCTTTTTGCATGCTGTTTAGAATTAGTTATTGCAACGTCAGGTCATAAAATAAAACAGAAGATAATAGAATCAGATCAAAGAGCAAGCCGGGCAGGTAATTTTATGACTGAGGCAATCCTTTTAAAATAACTTTTAACATTGCATCGTTAAGCCACTTAATCGGATTATTGAAA
>NNSL01000071.1 GCA_003123965.1 Balneolaceae bacterium SMO_bin1 | reverse complement strand
AAACCGCTAGTCTTTAATCATTTCTAACAGAACCTCTGCTCTGTAGTTGAGCTATTATTTTTAGCATGGGTTTATTATTTTTACTGATCTTTAATTTCCGCGAAAAAAGAATGTTAAGCTAATGATTGATGTTGGTTAATCTGGCATCAAAATAACAACCCACAATTTTTTAAACGCCCGAGTTTAATGAGTATCAATTTCGATAAAGAACGATTTCTACACCGTCATATTGGTTCCAATGATGAAAAGCGCGATGAAATGCTTTCAAAGGTCAGCGCCGATTCGCTTGACAGCCTGATGGATGAAACCATTCCGTCCGGCATTCGGCTGCAAGAGCCGCTGGATTTGGACGAACCCATGAGTGAATATCGTTTTTTAAATGAGTTTAAAGAGCTGGCGGAAAAAAATGAGATCTATAAATCGTTCATCGGCATGGGTTACCATGATACGCTTACGCCAAACGTAATTAAGCGCAATATTCTCGAAAATCCGGGATGGTATACGGCTTATACGCCGTATCAGGCCGAAATTTCGCAGGGTCGTCTTGAGGCGCTTATCAATTTTCAGACCATGGTATCAGACTTAACCGGTATGGAGCTGGCCAATGCTTCGCTTTTGGATGAAGGTACAGCCGCCGCCGAGGCCATGTCGATGTTTCACGGTTCGCGGCGCGGTGCAAAGCGCAAAGGAGCCGATACGTTTTTTGTTTCGGAGCTCTGCCACCCCCAAACCATTGACGTGATAAAAGGGCGTGCGCGCTCCCAGAATATTAATATTGTGGTTGGCGATCATACAGAAGTGGACGTGACCGATGACGATCTTTTTGGCATGCTGCTGCAGTATCCGGCTACTGATGGCGCGATTTATGATTACACGAATCTTATTGAAGCTGCAAGCGAGCAGGGCATCCAAACGGTTGTTGCTGCCGACTTGCTCAGCCTTACGTTGCTTAAGTCGCCCGGTAAAATGGGCGCCGACGCTGTAGTGGGCACCACGCAGCGATTTGGCGTGCCTATGGGATATGGCGGGCCACACGCAGCATATTTTGCTACCAATGAAGGCTATAAGCGTAAAATTCCGGGCCGTATTATAGGCGTAACCCAAGATGATGAAGAAAATCCGGTGTACCGCATGGCGCTGCAAACGCGCGAGCAGCATATCCGGCGTGAGCGAGCTACCTCAAATATTTGCACGGCGCAAGTGTTGCTGGCCGTTATTGCAGGAATGTACGGTGTGTACCACGGACCAAAGGGGTTGAAGCGGATCGCCGAGCGTATTCACGGCTTAGCAAAAATCACTGCCGAAGGGCTCCGGGAGCTGGGCATCACGGTTGAAAATGAGCGCTTTTTTGACACGCTGAATGTGCGCGTTGATAATGAAGAGAAGAAAGAAGCAATCCGCGAGCAGGCGTTGGCACATGATATCAACTTCCGCTATTTCGAAGACAATCGCATTGGTATCGCCTTTGATGAAGTAAAAGACCTGGACGATGTGCAGACCATTCTTGATATCTTTAGCAAGGTTACCGACGCTAAGCTGAATGAAACGGCTGAAGCACTGGCGGATCATGTGGAAGTCGATTT
>NNSL01000070.1 GCA_003123965.1 Balneolaceae bacterium SMO_bin1 | reverse complement strand
ATTTTGCTTTTAGCCTTAAGCCAGGTTTTTCGCAACGAAATCCCAGTTTACGACATTCCAGAATGCGTCCAGGTATTTTGGACGGGCATTGCGGTAGTCGATGTAATAGGCATGTTCCCAAACATCAACAGTCAGTAATGGCGTCAGACTATCGTCAGTCAATGGCGTTTCGGCATTGCTGGTATTCACGATATCGACAGAACCGTCAGACTTTTTCACCAGCCAGGTCCAGCCAGAACCGAAGTTACCGGCAGCTTTGTTGGTAAACTCTTCTTTGAATTTGTCGAACGAACCAAACTTAGCGTTAATTGCATCGGCTACGGCGCCAGATGGCTTACCGCCGCCATTCGGGCTCATGCAATGCCAGAAAAAGGTGTGATTCCATACTTGTGCAGCGTTATTGAACACGCCACCTTTAGAATTCTTGATGATCTCTTCCAGTGAATCGCTTTCCTGATCAGTTCCTTTGACAGCATCATTCAATTTGGTCACATAGGCTTGATGGTGCTTACCATAATGATACTCGAGCGTTTCTGCTGAAATATGCGGCTCAAGGGCATTTTTTGCATAGGGTAGTTCCGGTAGTTCGAATGCCATGTGATTTTCTCCTTTTTTAGTACGTCATTCAGATAAAAAGTCACGGATACGAATTCGCTCGCTTTTGCGCTCTCTGTTGAATTCGTAATGTGCTGTCCCTATATACCTAAGTTGAGGCATATAAAATTATTTCAAGGGTAGTATAACTGATTTTGTCGGTTCCTGCCGTGCTGCCACGGACTGATCTCTGTGATAAACTAGGGCTCGATCGTTGGCTATATCAACATGAGGTGATCATGGAAACTGTGGAAAAAATTAAACAGCAGATTGAGGAAAACCCAATTCTGCTTTATATGAAAGGCTCGCCGAAACTGCCAAGTTGCGGCTTTTCATCGCAAGCTTCGCAGGCGTTAATGAGCTGTGGTCAGCCATTTGCTTATGTCGACATCCTGCAGAACCCTGACATTCGGGCTGAGCTGCCAAACTATGCTGACTGGCCGACCTTCCCGCAATTGTGGATTGAAGGCGAATTAGTTGGTGGTTGTGACATCATTATTGAGATGTTCCAGAAAGGCGAACTGCAACAGCTGATTAGCGAAACTGCAGCGCGCCATCCGGCACCGGAAGCAGAATAAGATTTTTTAGTTTATTGAACCTAAACCAAATGGAGACCAATCATGGGTGTATTAGTTGGCCGCAAGGCGCCTAACTTCACAGCAGCAGCGGTACTGGGTAGCGGAGAAATCGTTGACGATTTTAACCTGCATAACGAAATCAAAGGTGGTAAAGCAGTGGTATTCTTTTACCCGCTGGATTTTACCTTTGTTTGTCCGTCAGAGCTGATTGCTTTTGATCATCGCCTGGAAGAATTCAAAAAACGTGGCGTAAAAGTTATCGGCGTCTCAATCGATTCACAGTTCAGTCACAACGCATGGCGTAACACTGCTACTGAAAACGGCGGTATCGGCGAAGTTAAATACCCACTGGTAGCGGACGTGAAGCACAACATCTGTAAAGCTTATGATGTTGAGCATCCTGAAGCGGG
>NNSL01000069.1 GCA_003123965.1 Balneolaceae bacterium SMO_bin1 | reverse complement strand
CTTCACTTATTACAAAGGGATCCCATTTTAAAAAAACTATACTTAAAAAACGACTAATGTAATGCCGATGGTTGACAAGATTTCAGTACGGCCGATTGCCACTGGACTAAACTGGAAATCCAAGTCGGGTATCAAACAGAAACTGTGGATCAGTCTGGGGATGGTGGCGATTCTGGTACCTGCCACCATTCTTGGTTTGAGCATGGGATTGGCCAGTCATTGGACACGAAAGGTCAACCGTAATTGTTGTTTTCAATGCACTGCGGTTGTTGGCGTATAAATCCTAAGAAAGTTTATTTTAATTATACGCCACTCCAAACCCGTGACATTTATGAAATGGACATTCGAAAATCGTGAAGCGGATTTAAAAATTTAAATCCACAGGTAAGAAAGAAAGCCCTGGAAATTGCCAACCGTTTGATGAAGAAGGGCAATTACTCCAAAGGTGAAGCTATGAAACAGGCTATAAAAGAAGCCCAGGAATGGTTTTTGGATATACAAGGATGATTGTACAAGCTCCATTTCCATCTTTTAATTTCAACTGCCTGAATTCAAGAAATAACAGACTATGAGTAATTAACTGATGTGGGTGTAAAATGAACGCATGGTTATGGGCTGGAGTATTGATTATAGCAGCCTGGGCTGCTCACTGGGGTGCTGATAAACTGCTGCTACCTCTAAAGTTGTTACGTAAACGGTGGGGACTAACCGCTTCTGCCGGAGCTGCATTTTTAGCCATCGTTACCGCAAGTCCCGAAGTGGCCATAAACATTACCAGTGCAGCGCGCGGTGTTTCGGATATTGGCCTGGGCAATTTGCTGGGATCCAATATTATTTCCATTCCTTTAATCACTACGATTGCTTATCTGGCATCCCGCAGGCAGTTTAAAAACAACCAACAGCATCAGAAACATTTGGAAGAGAATACCTTGGCGCTAAACAAACGCTCGGTGATTGTGCTCTCGTTGCCCTACCTGGGAATTATTGTGCTGGTGGCCCTGCTGACCCTGCCTGAAGGCTGGCGTGGCCTCCAACCGGTAGACGGCTGGATTATGTTAGGAGCATACGCCGCCTTTTTGGCTCATGCAATCATAAGGGGCCGTAAAGAAGGAGAAAAGGTAAGTTGGGATAAAAAGGACATTGTACTTTCTGTGGCCGGGGCAGCAGCCATTGCCGTCGGCGCTTTTTTTATCGTTAAGGCAACGGAAAACATTGTTTCAGCACTGGGTATTTCTCAGATCATCGGGGGATTATTTATTACCGGAACGATGGTGACCCTCCCAGAAATTTTTAAGACCTGGAGCGTTGTAAAAGGCGGGGAAGTAACCGCAGGCACTACCAGCGTGATTGCCGATAATGCCATTACCATGAGCGTGGCGTTTTTCCCGCTGGCTCTTGTAAATACCCCGGTGGAGGACTTTCAGCTATACTGGGTAAATCTGGCATTTGTCGGTCTTATGCCCCTGCTTTATTCGGTCTTCGTCCATCAAAGCAAATCGCAGCACGGTTTTAGCAGTTGGCAGATTCTTGTGTTTGACACTGCTTATATCTTGTACATTTTTAACCATGCTGTTTGTAGTACTG
>NNSL01000068.1 GCA_003123965.1 Balneolaceae bacterium SMO_bin1 | reverse complement strand
TGATGCAAAAGATGTACATTCATGAATGATCGCTATAAATCACTATTCGCTAATAGAAGGCAAATATCACTCAAATAACGCAATCTTCCAATATTTTCCTGGTTTCATCAGCCGCGCGTTTCCAGGTGAAACCTGCCGCATATTCTTGCCCTTTTTGGGCATAGGTCTGGCGTAATTCATCCGATGTAATCATGGTATGCAATGCTTCGGCAATCGCATTACAATCGCGGGGATCAACAAGCAAGGCTTTCCCATCGGCAAGTTCTTTAAGTGATGTACTGTTGGAAGTCACAACGGCCGTACCGCAAGCCATGGCTTCGAGCACCGGCAGGCCAAACCCTTCAAATAATGAAGGATAGGCAAAAACGGTTGCCGCCGTGTAAAGGGCCGGGAGATGGTCGTCATTAAGGTAGCCGGTAAATCGAACGCTCGCAGGCAATGGTTCATCAAGTTTGAAAGCAAACTTTTGAGCCGTTTCACCGGTGATAACCAGTTCATATTCGCTTCGAATCTGTTCGGGCAGTTGCTTCCAGGCTTTAATTAACCCGTGAATGTTCTTGCGTTTATCCAATGATCCCTACGGTTAAAACAAACGGTTTGTTAAGGTTGTGTGCCGCCCGCACCTGGTTGATTTCTTGTTTGGTACGCGGATAAAAAACGTCGGTCTGCACGCCGTTATACACCACGTCAATTTTTCCGTCTGCGGATGGAAAATGCGCAGCAATGGACTGCTTGGAATATTCCGAGACTGTAATTACACGGCGGACCCTGCTGAGCAATCGCGGTAATATGAGTTTGCGCCATTGTACGTATTTGCTGTCAAACCACTCGGGGTGCACTTGGTCGGCAATATCGTGGAGCGTAAGCACCTGATTTTCACACATCGCCGGCCCAATATTCGTGGGAGACCACAAGAGTTTATCATTTGGTATTTTCGCCGGCATAACTGCCTGCATCCAAAGCTGGCGTAGTGCATCGGACGATAGGGATTGCGGCGGTTCAACCCAACCAAAGTGAAGATCGTACTTTCTGAATTGCGCCACAATTTCATTGGCATAGCGCTGCACGCCCGTCACCCGCTGCTGCTTATAATGCCCGTTGATAACTAATTTTCCTGCTTTCATGCCGCCTTTTTTAACACATACGTTTGCTGCCTTACTTTTTGCACCATAAATAAACCAAGGGCTATAGTAAACGGCAACATATTAGACGGCGTTGTGATACGATGCTCGGTAAAAGCGGCAAAAGTAAGCGTGAAATATGCAATCAGCAGAAAATCGCGCATAATGGGCCGGCCGCGAATCCGGTACAAATAGAAGAATATTGAGATCCAGAATATCAGAAATAGACCAAGGCCAAAAATGCCTTGTTCGCCTAAAATGTGTAGATACGAATGATGCGCGTGCTTATCGCTGAAGGTTTCTGAGGCTGCGCATTGTAGGCAACGCCGGGCGCAATCTTTTCAATTTGAAACGGTCGGTCATTGTAAGACCCCACCCCTGTTCCTAAAATGGGCGATTGTTCAAACAAGTAGTACGCACGCGGAAAGGTATAAAATACGCGCATCAATATATTTGCACTCTTT
>NNSL01000067.1 GCA_003123965.1 Balneolaceae bacterium SMO_bin1 | reverse complement strand
TTGTAAAATCATACCAGTCTTCTGCCGATCGCTCTTCGTTTGGCCGAAGATAATCAAAAATAAGCCGCCGATGCCACGCGCCTCATTTCGGTGATCATTATAAAAATATTCGTCGCATTCTTTCTTGAATTGCGGGTACAAATCATGGCCGTGAAGATCGCACGCTTTTTTGAATACTTGATGAAAATGAACGGCGTCTTCATCCCAAAGATAGTACGGCGTTAAGTCCGCGCCGCCGCCAAACCAACAGTCGCGCACCTCGTTCATTTGAGCGTCATCGTAAAGTTCGAAGTAGCGAAAGTTAGCGTGAACCGTCGGTACCATTGGGCTCCAGGGATGAATGACCAGCGACAGACCGCCAGCCCAAAACCAGCCTTGGTCCACTTCAAAACGCTTTCGAATTAACTCCGGCAGTTCTCCGTGTACGGTTGATACGCTAACGCCGCCTTTCTCAAAAACATTGCCATCATTGATAATGCGGCTGTGGCCGCCGCCTCCGCCCTCACGTTCCCAGTCATCGGATCGAAATTTCGCTTTGCCGTCGAGCGATTCCAAGGCGTTACAAATACCGTCCTGCAATTGGCGGATATAATCAGAGAAACGAGATTTTATAGAATCTTCAACACTCATGATTTCTGGTATCCTTTAACGGTATCTACGAACATACGGGCATTATCGACCGGCACGTTGGGCAAAATACCATGACCCAGGTTTGCGATATAATTTCGTGTGCCAAAACGGTCGATCATCCGCTTGGTATCTTTTTCAATTTGGTCACGTGAACCAAGCAGCCGGGTTGGATCGTAATTGCCCTGCAGCGTAATAGAATCGCGGGTGGCATTTCGTGCATAATCGGGACTCATGGTCCAATCAATACTGAGCGCCGAGGCCCCACTTTTGAACGCGAGCCGCGCCATGGCATACCACGCACCTTTGGCAAAAAGAATGACGGGCACTTCCTTTATCGCTTCGGTAATTTCCATCAGGCACGGCAGCGCGTATTTGTTGAAATCGTCCGGACTAAGCAGGCCCGCCCAGGAATCAAAAATCTGCACGACCTGTGCCCCGGCATCAACCTGCGCTTTCAGGTAATCGATTGTTGCTCTTGTGAGTTCTTTGAGCACATGCTGAGCCGCATCCTCATGCTGATATAAAAATTGCTTTGCTTTAGCGAAATTTTTTGAACCCTGCCCCTGCACCATATAGCAGAAGAGCGTCCACGGGGCTCCGGCAAATCCAATCAGCGGCACGCGGCCGTTAAGCTCCTTGCGGGTTAGGGTAATGGCATCCATCACGTGATGCAGTTTTTCTGGCACATCTTCGGCCAGTATCGAAAACGCATCATCAACCGTACGGATAGGATTATCCAATACCGGTCCTTTGCCTTTCACTAAATCAACATCGATACCCAGCGCTTGTGGTACGGTTAAGATATCGGAGAAGATAATGGCTGCATCGGGCTCAAGTTCATCAATGGGTTGGATGGTGATTTCGCAGGCAAGCTCGGGGGTTTCAACCCGTTCGAAAAAGGAATACTTCTCGCGAATTTTCATGTACTGTGGTAAAATAGCGGCCATGCTTGGCGC
>NNSL01000065.1 GCA_003123965.1 Balneolaceae bacterium SMO_bin1 | reverse complement strand
ATATTTCGCTGAACAACAGGTCTATCTGGATGTCAACGTATTCGGATATCCTGAACCAAGAGTTCACTGCAAGATATGCTGATGCCTGGTGGGCCAATTCACTCCAGGATTATGAAAAACAGTATCCCCGCAGCTGGCGGGTGGGTGTTTACAGCCCGGTGCTTACCAACACGGTAAACAGCCGCCTTCCCTACGGCGGCAATAATGGGGCGGCTTGGTATGGAAAAGGATTAACGAGCGAGCTGCAGGGCGGCTTTTATGTTACATCAAAATATATCACCGCCACTTTTCGTCCTCATTTAATTTATACCCAGAACCAGGATTTCCTAACACCCCGATTTATTCCTCGTGATCTGCAGGGCGACCCCCAGTACACGGCCATATTTTCCGGCATCGACATGCCCTTTCGCTTCGGTCCCGATGCATACACTAATTTTGACTTAGGCCAAACCTCCATTCGGGCACACTACAAAAATATTGAACTTGGTCTCGGTAACGAAACCCTTTGGTGGGGCCCGGGCATTCAGAATGCACTTGTCATGAGCAATAACGCA
Organism: Balneolaceae bacterium SMO_bin1; assembly: GCA_003123965.1. The sequence goes on along the minus strand of NNSL01000065.1, from coordinate 1,047 downwards.
GCTGGCTTGCAGCACGTCTTCTTCGGCACGCGTGCTCCGTTAAATATTCCCCTTGGAATTGGGGAACTTGAGTTCAAATTCATTTGGGCCGAGCCCGAGGATTCTGAATACTATGATGAGACCAGCCGTCAACGCTTTACCACCGGCTTGAACCTCTCCTTTTCGCCGGGCTTTGCGCCCAATTTGAGCGTAGGCGCCACCCGAATTTCGCATCGTTTTATACCCGAAAATGGCCTCACGCTCCAGGATTTTGCATCTGCTTTGCCGATCGTAAATAAACGACAAAATCAAATTTCAGGTGGGGGTAGCGACGAGCAAAACCAGCTGGTATCCCTGTACTTTCGGTGGGCATTTCCCGGAAAGCAATGCCGAGGTGTATGGTGAATACTTTCGTGAAGACTCCTTTTATGACTACCGAGACCTCTTTCTGGAACCTGATCACGACCGTGCCTTTACCATCGGCTTCCAGAAGGTGGTGGAAACATCCGGTTTCTTTGATCTTTTTAATTTAAATGCTGAAATCAATTCGCTGGTCCCAAGTCGCGTGGCTGAAGTACGTCCCCAGACATTTTATTATAGGCATGGAAGAATACGACAAGGCCACACAAATGAAGGACAAGTGCTTGGAGCGGCCATCGGGCCGGGTTCGGCAAGCCAGTATTTTGGCGTAGACGGGTATTTTGATAAAGGCAAACTTGGGCTTTTCGTACAGCGCGTGGCCCAGAATGATTACTTCCATTTTGAGTTTTACGACAATCCGCGCTTCGATGACGCCGGTCGATCGGGGCCTAAAGACATTTACCGGCACCGAGTGAATTTAAATATCGGCCTCAACGCCGATTACAAAATTGGCCCCTTACTGCTGAGCGGCAAACTGGTCTGGAATGAAAACCTCAACTACGGCCGCTTTAACTACGGCGAACTTGAAGGCATTAATTTTGATACCGTTGATAAAAACGATATCACCAATATTCAGTTTCAACTGTCGGCACGATATTATTTCCGTGATTTTTAAATTTGACTGGCAACGCTCATTATGATTTTTCG
>NNSL01000064.1 GCA_003123965.1 Balneolaceae bacterium SMO_bin1 | reverse complement strand
TTGTGGGTTTCACGGGATAAAGAAGGTCATCAAAAAACGCGACCGATTATTTTTTGGCCGGTAAATCCCTACCATGGTGGGCCATCGGGGCTTCACTGATTGCGGCTAATATTTCTGCCGAGCAGATTATTGGTATGTCAGGATCCGGTTTTGCCGTCGGCCTTGCTATCGCTTCCTACGAGTGGATGGCGGCAGTAACCCTGATTGTTGTCGGTAAATACTTTCTGCCCATCTTCATCGAAAAGAAAATTTTCACCATCCCTGAATTTGTCGAAAAACGATTTAACACAACGCTAAAAACTATTTTAGCGGTTTTCTGGATTGCTTTATTTGTCTTCGTAAATCTCACTACTGTGCTATACTTGGGCGCACTGGCCCTTGACACCATCATGGGCACCGGCGATGGCAGCCTCATGATCTATGCGCTTATCGGCTTGTCGGCAATTGCCGCTGCTTATTCACTCTATGGCGGACTTGCTGCCGTGGCATGGACCGATGTATTACAAGTTGCGTTGCTGGTACTGGGCGGTTTTGTGGTCACTTTTGCGGGATTGTACAATGTTACGCCGGAGGGAGGCATTTTCAATGGTCTGGCTCATATTTATGATGTGGCCGGAGAAAAGTTCACCATGATTTTGGATCAATCAAATCCGGAATATAGTAATCTGCCGGGCATCGCCGTTTTGATCGGCGGCATGTGGGTAGCCAATCTGTACTACTGGGGATTTAACCAGTATATCATTCAGCGGACGCTGGCCGCGAAGTCTCTCAAAGAATCACAAAAGGGTATTATCTTTGCGGGTTTCCTTAAGCTGCTAATTCCGTTAATTGTCGTTATTCCCGGTATCATTGTGTACGTGCTATTTACCCAGCCCGAAGGCACCACCCAAATTAGTGGTGTGGTTGATGTCTTTACTAGGCCGGATGGAAGTATTAAATACGACAATGCCTATCCGTGGCTTATGAAGATATTCCTTACGCCCGGCTTTTTGGGATTGGTAGTGGCAGCCCTTGCGGCAGCTATCGTTTCTTCAATGGCATCGATGCTGAATTCCGTGGCCACGATATTTACAATGGATATTTATTTACCGTATATCAGAAAAGATGCTACGGACAAGCAGACGGTCAACATGGGGAGAATTTCAGCAGGGATAGCTTTGATCGTAGGCGTTATTATGGCACCGCAGCTGGACAGCGTGCCCCAGGTTTTTCAATACATACAGGAATATACCGGCATGGTAAGCCCGGGAATACTGGCTGTATTTTTGATGGGATTATTCTGGAAGAAAACAACTTCTAAGGGAGCCATATACGGGGTTCTGGCATCAATCATTATTGCAGTATTTTTAAAAACGCCGGCCGTTCAGCTTCCATTTTTGGATCAGATGTTTTATACTCTTATTAGCACCATAGTGATTATTGCGGGTGTCAGTTTAACAACGAATCCACACGATGAAGATCCCAAAGCAATTCATACTACGGCAGATATGTTTAAAACCAGTCCCGCTTTTAATATAGGAGCTTACGTGATCTTGATCCTCGTAGCTATTCTATATGCCGCATTCTGGTAGAAGTGTATGGTTATTGGTTATTAGGTATTGGTTACTGGTTA
>NNSL01000063.1 GCA_003123965.1 Balneolaceae bacterium SMO_bin1 | reverse complement strand
CAGTTGCTGGGTAACGCCCATGGCTTGCCCGCGTGGTATGATCGTGACTTTGTGAATGGGATCTGCGTTCGGCAGCACGGCTGCAACTACAGCGTGGCCTGCCTCGTGGTAAGCCAGCAGTTCTTTTTCATCATCGGAAAGGTTGATACCCTCGCGCTTTAGGCCCATCATTACTTTGTCGCGAGCTTGGTCGATATCTTCCTGCTTTATTACATCGCGTTTGTGCCGGGCGGCAAGTAGGGCGGCCTCGTTCAACAGGTTGCGTAGGTCTGCCCCGCTAAAGCCAGGCGTAGAGCGTGCAATTTCTTCAAGATTTACATCATCACCCAATTTCTTTTCATTGGCATGAATTTTAAGAATTTCTTTGCGGTGCTCCTGCGGAGGCAGGTTTACGGTAATCTGGCGGTCGAACCGGCCGGGGCGAAGCAGGGCTTTGTCGAGGATATCGGGCCGGTTGGTGGCGGCCATTACCACAACGCCTTCGTTAGGTTCAAAACCGTCTAATTCCGAGAGCATTTGATTGAGTGTTTGCTCTCGCTCATCGTGTCCGCCGCCGATGCCGGCACCACGCTTGCGCCCGATTGAATCAAGCTCGTCGATAAATATGATGCTCGGCGATTTTTCCTTGGCTTTTTTGAACATGTCGCGCACGCGTTTGGCGCCTACGCCCACAAACATCTCCATAAAGTCAGAGCCCGTGATAGTGAAAAAGGGCACGCCCGCTTCGCCGGCTACAGCGCGAGCCAGCAGGGTTTTACCGGTGCCCGGTGGGCCAACAAGCAGTACGCCGCGCGGTATTTCCCCGCCGAGTGCATCAAATTGCTCAGGATTTTTAAGAAAGCTGGTAATTTCTTTGAGTTCGGTTTTAGCGCTTTCAAGCCCTGCCACGTCGTTAAAGGTGGTATCAACCTTTTCGGCGTCTTGAAGTTTGGCTTTGCTCTGGCCAATGTTGAACAGGTTTTTGCCCTGCATTTGCATGCGCTTAAAAAATTGGATGCCAATAAATACCAGAAATGCGAGCGGTATGACCCATATTAAAACGGTCCACCAGCTAAAGTCGCTTACCGGTATGGTTTTTACTTCAACATTATTGGCCTCCAGCTTGGGCATTAGGTCGGTGTCGCCAAACGAGGGGATATGAGTAACAAATTCTGTAGTACTCAGGGTATCTTCGGCGCTGGCCTGCAGTATGGTTTCCTGTTTAAACTGGCCGGTAACTTTGTTGCCCTCAATTTCAACGCGTTCAATGTTGCCGTTATCAAGCTGCTGGCGAAATGTGCTGTAGTTTATTGAGGAGGGACCGCCAAAAAAGCCGCCCTGCTGAGAGCTGAAAACCCAAAACACCAAAAGCAAGGCAAGCAATGCCCAAAAAATATACCGTTGCTGTCCCATGCCGGGTCGCTGGGATTTCTGTGACGAATTCGGGGATTGGTCGGAAGTTCTGTCGTTATTGTTTTTATCGCTCATGAAAAAGTATTCAAATGATCGGTAAAAATTATGTACAGACTTTTTGCCGCAAATACAAGTTTGTTGAGCGGCTTTCTTATATGTATACCTCAAATAAAAAAAGCTCCTACAGCATTCACTGCAAGAGCTCATCGAAAAGTGAGAGAG
>NNSL01000062.1 GCA_003123965.1 Balneolaceae bacterium SMO_bin1 | reverse complement strand
GGGTGATCCAGCTGAAGTTCGGGATGCCAAAGATCAGGAAAAACCCCGCGTAGAAAATTCTGTAAAGTCCAAGCGCGGTAGGCGGCACGGCGTATTCGTTGAAAATAAGTTGGTCGCTCCATTGCTTCAGGTTCATCAAAACACAAGGGTAAATGAGTTCAGGCGGGTCGTATCTCTTCGATCTCTATTCAAATCTACTTTCACGTCGATCCACTGCACGCGCAGGGAATCTATCTGGGTTAGGTCATGATTTTCCTGAATATTTGTTCTGATGTAATTTTTGGCCCCTTCAATTTTCGAACGTTCTACTTGCTCGGCCGCACGGCGATAGTCGCGAAATAGAAAGCTTTTTTCATTAAAAATTCGGCGCGCCAATATAGCTGCATGCACAGGCGGAACCGTATCAAAGAGGCGTTGTGCAGAAAGTGCGGCATTCGGTTCGCCATTCGAATAAGCAGATATAAGCGGGGTCTGATAGTTGAATGTCGCTTCGCTGGCGGGTGCTTCTGCAAAGGCAGGAAACAGCAGGGCCGGGTAGGGTTCAGAAATAAACCGCGCTATAGCAAACTGTACAAAAAGCGCCGCCAATAATAGACCAAAGAGAAGTTTTATGGATCGTTTTCTACTAATAACAGATTTATCCGCAGGTTAATGTATTTCCAGCAAAAATTATGTTTATTAACGAAGTACTGAAATTAACTTAGTCTCAAGCGGTTTATCAATACGAAAAGTAATATCAGATATTTATTTATTTGTTTTCATCACAGTGTGGACGATCCGCGCTTGTATTATCGGCAGGCAAAAACGCTGCTGAGTGAAGTTGAGAATATAGATATCGTTTTTCTTGAAAACGGCTTCAGGGATTCCTATGGAAATAAATCCCGTGATGGAGAAAAAGATGTGGATATAGTGAATGTCCGCCAAAAATTTGGGAGCCGGCGGATTTTAAAAGGGCGGCACCCGCTTGCTCAGCTACCTTATAAGCTGGCTGAAAAGTGGCAGGGGCTGGTGGAAATTGTTTCACAATTTTTTAGTAAATACCGCCAAGCCATCGTTCGAAAACCCGATATTGTACAGGCATCCGATGTGCGCGAAATAACATTCGCCCTTGCTTTAAGGCTAATTACGGGCTGTAAAATTATTTATGATGCCCACGAAGATTACTTCAACTTTTTTTACGAGTTCAGCGGTAAGTCAGTAACCGGTTGGATTAAAGGCGCATGGTTCGTATTGATCGAAATTCTTTTCTTACGCTTTTTTGATGTGGTTTTTTGTACTGATCCGTACTTATACTCGAAATATTCAAAAAGCCGTTATGGTGTTAAAAATCTTCATTTGCTGCGTAATTTTGCAAATCTTCAGTTGGTGGAGAAAAGTTGCAGCCATCAGCAAAAAAAACATCTTCGAATGGTGTATATCGGCACGGTGAATCCGTATCGCGGAGTTATTGAAGCCGCAGAATACATCGAAAGATTCAATGCTGATGAAAGTACCAGCTGTTCATGGCGGCTGCACTTTTACGGACCTCCCTCACCCATTGTTGATGAACTTGTAAGCGACAATAAGATTACTTACTGTGGTTCTCGGGGCTATCCGCAACTGATGCAAGAAATTACGGAAT
>NNSL01000061.1 GCA_003123965.1 Balneolaceae bacterium SMO_bin1 | reverse complement strand
AAGTGCAAAAAACGACTAAGCGTATAAACCGCGCAATTTCAACGTCATAGCTACTTTATTAATTCCAAATACATAAGCAGCCTGGCGCAGCGTAATATCGTATTCGTTACGCACTTCAAATAGATTATCAAAGGCATTGCGCATCATCCTGTTAAGACGACGATTTACGCGCTCTTCGGTCCAGAAATATCCCTGACGATCCTGTACCCACTCAAAGTAGGAAACTGTAACACCGCCTGCATTCGCAAGAATATCAGGCACCACCATAATGCCTTTATCTTCAAGAATGGAATCGGCATTGGCCGTTACCGGACCATTGGCCCCTTCAGCAATAATTTTGGCGTTAACGTTACCTGCATTTTCGCGATTTATCTGATCCTCCTTCGCCGCCGGAATCAATACATCACACTCCATCTGCAAGAGCTCTTCGTTGGTGATCTTATCGGCTTCAGGATATCCCTCAAGCGAGTTATCATTATTTTTGGCGTACTCTATTGCAGCTGGAATATCGATACCGTTTTCGTTGTAATAGCCGCCGGAGATATCGCTGATAGCAACAACCTTTGCGCCCTGTTCGTACATTAGTTTTGCACTAACGGAACCCACATTACCAAAACCCTGAACAGCGACGGTACATTTATTGGGCAAAATGCCCACCTTATTAAGTGCGGCCAATGTAACCGTTACTACGCCACGCCCGGTCGCTTCCTTGCGTCCGTGCGAACCACCCAGTATGATAGGCTTGCCGGTTACCACTGCCGTTTCCGTTTTATGGGCATTCATGCTATAGGTATCCATCACCCAAGCCATAATCTGCTCGTTGGTATTCATATCCGGGGCAGGGATATCGCGATCGGGACCAAATACCTCGAGCATATTCGCTGTATAACGCCGCGTCAGCCGCTCCAGCTCACCATCCGAAAGCTGTTTGGGATCAACACGCACACCACCTTTGGCTCCACCAAATGGTACATTTACAATAGCGCACTTCCAGGTCATCCATGCAGCCAATGCATTTACCTCTTCAAGGGTTACATCCGGCGCGTAGCGAATCCCACCTTTAGAAGGCCCCAGCAAGTTGTTGTGAATAACACGATATCCTTCAAAAACACGAATATCTCCGCTGTCCATAACAATGGGGATAGAAACGGTAACCTGCTTAACGGGACTAGCCAAATACTGGAACATTCCTTCGTCAAGCTCAAGCACCTCCGCAGCAAAACGGAAACGCTCTAACATCGATTCAAAAGGAGATTCTTCATCAAGTTTGGGCCCCGGCTCCTTATAATAACCGGTGGTGTACATATTTTTATTGTAAGGCATAAATTGAGATTAAAAAATAATCAGATCTTGTTACTGTTAAATGCTATAAATCTTATTTGATATCGATTGCCTGACAGCAATTTTTAAAAGACAGAAAGGTATAAAAAAATTATTAGATGATATAGGTAAGATTTACGAAGCGCATGAAAAATACTTTCTGCCATAACACCGTAATAAATATAACATCATTACCCCATTGATACATAACGGCATGTTGCATTTGAATAAAATTTAATGTTGATTCTACACATTAAACATGCAGACAAACGCTATAACGTCTTTTTGATGTTAATTTTATTGCTGTAATAATAAC
>NNSL01000060.1 GCA_003123965.1 Balneolaceae bacterium SMO_bin1 | reverse complement strand
TGGATTGCCCGCAGGTAGAGCCCGGTAGTAATGAGCAATCCAAGAATAATAAAGCCGGTGGCGACCGGAAACACGCTGAATCCACCCAGGAAAATCTGAAACTCTGCCGGAAAGTGCGCCAGTCCCGGAAGGCCCAGCGAGGCAAACGCCGCCACAATAAACAGGCCGCTCAATACCGGATGTGTTTTTAGTAGCCCGCCCAATCTGACTCATTTCGCGAGTTTGGGTTCGATCTTGCAGGGCGCCCACCAGCAGGAATAACACGCCTGTAACCACACCGTGACTTATCATCTGCAGGGTTGCGCCGTCCAGCGCCGGGGTTTGAGTGCCCGCACCTACGGCCGCCGCTGCAGCAACGCCAAAAACCATATATCCCATGTGGTTGACACTGGTATAGGCTACCATTCGTTTTATATCCGTCTGTGCCAGGGCCACCAGTGCACCATACAAAGCAGTAAAAACCGCAATTACAATAATGTAAGGAGCAAACTGCTGGAAGGCTCCGGGCGTCATCTGCAGCGAAAAACGGATAAAGCCGTAGGCACCCAGCTTCAGCAGAATGCCAGCCAGGATAGCGCTGCCGGCAGCCGGCGCTTCGGTGTGGGCCGCCGGAAGCCAGGTATGCACCGGTACCAGCGGCGTTTTGATGGCAAAAGCCACAAACAGTCCCCAAAAGGTTAAGGCAGCTGCCAGCCCGGTCAACGGCGGGTTGGCAATAAGGGCGCGCATATCAAACGTACCGGAAAAAAGATAGAGCGACAGAAACGCCAGCAGCAGAAACAGGCTGCCGAGCAGCGTATAGAGAAAGAATGTAAGCGCGGCCTGCTTGCTCCCCTCATGACCCCATTCGGCAATAATAAAGTACATGCCTACCAGCGTGACTTCGAAGAAGATATAAAACAGAAACAGGTCAAGCGCCATGAACACCCCAGGCAGGCGGTTTCCAACAGCAGGAATAGCATCACGTAGGTATTGGCTCGTTTGCCGATTTTCACCGAATAGATGAGCGACGTTAAAAACAGGACCGTCGTAAGAATCACCAGCGGGAAACTGATGCCGTCCACGCCCATCCGGTAGGCGATGCCGAGCGAAGGAATCCACTCGAATTGCTCAATTTGATTGAAGCTGCCGCCTACACCACGCAACCAAATAGCCAAACTGGTAATAACTGCGAGAGCGGACGCCCCGATACCAATGCTGTAGGTCGTACGTGTATTTTGAGGCCGCAGAATTAATATAGCCAAGGCGCCCAGTAATGGCAGAAATGTAGTGATTGATAATAATGGCAACATCAAACTCTCCATATTTAAATTAGCGTTAATATCATTAGCATTAAAAAGGCAACCATGCCCCAGACCGACCACATGAGCTCGCGATGTACCAGCCCGGATTGCGTTTTACGCCCTTGCCGGCCCATTTGCTTTATACTCTCAACCAAGCCTGCAATTAAGCCGTCAATGCCCTTCTCATCGGAACGCTGCGACCAATCGCCCAGCGAGAGTCCGAATCGACCGAGACCATGCACGCCTTTATGAACCTGTTGATCAGCGGTTCCAACACTCGAAGACCCTTCCAGCACGCTTCGGCCGATGCTCAGCACAAATTGGTGAATACCCTCATCCGCCTTCCGGCATAAG
>NNSL01000059.1 GCA_003123965.1 Balneolaceae bacterium SMO_bin1 | reverse complement strand
CTCTGCCAGCTGAGCTACCGACTCATGTTCTTTCAAAGAGATTCCAAATATACGGCAATCGCGGGTTGAATTTCAAACCGAATTCCTTAAAAATTTAATAATTCCGAAATGCTGTAAACAGATGATAGTGGAGCGTCACTTTTGTACTTTGGGGCTTCTTTAGAATCTACATTTCGGTACATGCGGCAATCTCTAATTGGTGATATCATTTTACCCATACGAATCGACACGCCCTTTGCAGTTGGCCCGGTGTACAGTTACCTGGTTAAGGATGAGAAAAATGTATTGGTTGACTGCGGTCATAAGTCTGACTCTTCATATCAACAGCTCAAACGCGCACTTAGCGAACAAAATTTAGGTGTCGGCGATATTGATGAAATTTGGCTTACCCATGGGCACCCCGACCATTACGGGCAGGCCGCAAAGCTTGCGGACGAATCGGGTGCGCACGTAAAAGGACATGCCAAAGAACGAGGAAATTTCGCAGCCAATGATAACGCGGAGCTATTCGAAGCGTTCTTTCACCAGCATGACATTCCCGAAAAGCAGATTGCGCTGATGGTTGATCAGCTCGATTGGCTGCAGCAGTACCAGGAAGCCATAGAACCCGAGTGGATAAGCCAGGGTGAAACACTTGCGACCGGAACACTCAACTTTACCGTAAAACACGCTCCGGGTCACGCGCCCGGCCACGTGGTTTTTTACAGTGATGAAGGTATAATATTCGGCGGTGATGTGCTTTTGGGGCACATCAGCACGAATGCACTTGTTAATTTTGACCCCGAAACCGGCAGCCGCAATAAAAGCTTGCTGCAATACCGGAAAACGCTGCAATGGATGCAAGAGCGCCAAGGGGTAGTGTTGCCCGGGCACGGCGAGCGAATTGAAAATATTGGTGAAGTTGCTGCGCATCATTTGAGCGAACAGCGCAAGCGCTATGAAGCTATTTTATCACTCATTTCCGATCACCCGCGGACGTTGATTGAATTGAGCCAAATCTTGTTTGCTGATGCAATGGACAGCGGTGCCCATTTTCTGGTTTTTTCGGAAATTATCGGGTATTTGGATTGGGCAGTAGCCGAAGGGGCAATTGAAGCCGAAGAAGATACCCCCGTTGTGTATCACCCCGCCAATTGAATATGCATTTCAAATTGAAGAGTGAAACAGCTATAATAAATAAAAATTGAATTAAGCCTGTATTGCTATGGCAACAATATTTACCAAAATTATCAACGGCGATATTCCCTCGCATAAAATAGCGGAGGATGATACCCACTACGCGTTTTTAGACATCAACCCCATTGCTGAAGGCCACACACTGGTGGTGCCCAAAAAAGAAACCGACTACTTTTTTGACCTAACGCAGCCGGAAATTGACGCCACCATGGCCTTTGCCAAAAAAGTGGCTACGGGCATTGATGAAGCACTGCAACCGCTCCGGACGGGAATCATTGTACAGGGGCTTGAAGTACCGCACGCGCATGTTCACCTGGTGCCGCTCTATACCAAAACGCAACCCATGGCGCTGGGCCATACGGTTGATGTGAGTGAAGAGCGCATGAAGGAATTGGCCCAGACAATCAGCAAAGCGGTGCAGTTATGAAACTAATGATTATTGAATGGCCCAAATCTCAACATGCTGGGC
>NNSL01000058.1 GCA_003123965.1 Balneolaceae bacterium SMO_bin1 | reverse complement strand
TCCCGTGAGATATCTGAAGAGGAAAAAGCGTTGGCAGAAAAAAATGGTATCGAGTATCAGCAATTTTCTATTGCATTAGATGGTATTTCGATTGTTGCACACCCCGACAACGACTGGGTTAAGACTCTTACGCCCGAAGAATTAAACAAAATTTGGGAGGCGGACAGTGAAGTACAGCAGTGGAGCGATATCCGCGAGGGATGGCCGGATGAAGAAATTCGGCTTTATGGTCCCAATACCGCTCACGGCACATACGACTTCTTTACCGAAGTTATTAATGGCGAATCGGGTGCCAGCAGAACTGATTACAATGCGGTAGCTGATTATAATGTAGCCGTGCAGGGCATTTCAACCGATAAATACGCGCTTGGGTATTTTGGATTGGCCTATTACGAAGAAAATGCTGATCAGCTGAAACTAATTGGTATTGATGCTGGTGACGGCCCCGTTGAGCCATCGCTGGAAACCGTTAAAAATGGTACATATAAACCATTGTCACGGTCACTGTATATCTATGTAGCCAAGAGTGCCGCGAAACGTCCGGCGGTGCAAAAATTTGTAGAATTTTATTTTGATAATGCTGGTGAACTGGCTCAGGATGTGGGGTATGTGCCCATGCCGGAAGAAGATGTTGAGGAACAGAAGTCAGCTTTCCGCAGCTTTGCATCAGATACGGTTGAAACAAATTAACTAATCTGTTTTCTCCACTTGGTCGTAATTACGGGACAAGTGGGGAAAGCTACCATTATCCTCTTTCATGAATATCAAAGAGAAAATCATTGAGAAGGTACTGGCCTTTTGTGCCCTGATAACCATCCTCACAACGGTAGGTATAATCGCGGTATTATTGTTTGAAGCAATCGGATTTTTCAGGGAGGTTTCTATTATTGATTTTCTGACGGGTACCGAGTGGACCCCGCTTTTTGCAGATAAAAACTATGGGATTCTGCCGCTGGTATCGGGAACGTTGCTGACGACCTTTATTGCCATTGCCGTTGCCTTGCCAGTTGGTTTGACCATTGCCATTTACTTGAATGAATATGCTCCTAAACGGTTTAAAAAGGTACTGAAGCCCCTTCTCGAAGTTTTAGCCGTTGTGCCTACCGTAGTGTACGGTTTCTTTGCGCTGATGATTGTAACGCCTTTTCTAAAGCTTTTTATTACTGACTTATCTGGATTCAATGCTCTTTCTCCGGGTATTGTTATGGGTATTATGATTATTCCCTTTGTCTCCTCACTAAGTGAGGATGCGTTGGCTGCCGTTCCGGATTCACTGCGGCAGGCCTCCTACGGGATGGGATCAACACGGTTTCAGACAGCTTTTCGGGTAATGGTTCCGGCAGCTTCGTCGGGTATCATGGTATCGATTATTTTGGCGCTTTCTCGTGCTATTGGTGAAACGATGATTGTGGCTATTGCAGCGGGACAAACACCGGTATTTACCTTTGATCCTACGGTGCCTATTGAAACGATTACTGCTTATATCGTGAAGGTAAGCTCGGGCGATGTGCCACAGGGAACCGTGGCTTATCAAACCATATTTGCAGCGGGCATCACTTTGTTTGTAGGTCACCTTTATCTTGAATAATATCAGTTACTGGATTAAAAACAGGTATCAGGAAAAGTATGAATAACGCTAAGATAAACAGG
>NNSL01000057.1 GCA_003123965.1 Balneolaceae bacterium SMO_bin1 | reverse complement strand
GAATAGCACGATAGGATTTTCTTCGAGATCTTTGGTGACGTGCGTGGAGTAACTGCTGGCAAGTTTGTCGATCACCTCTTGGTCCTCAGGCAGCCAGCGCGCCGAATTGTAGGTCACTGCGGTCATATTCAGCTCGCAGTTGTATTCGGTGAGCATGCGGTGCTTTACCACATCAAACTGCAGCGCGCCCACGGTTCCCAGCAATAGCTCGTTACCCACCCCTTGCGGAACTTCAAATACGTGCACTACACCCTCTTCGGCCAGCTGCTTCAACCCCTGCCGCAGCTGCTTGCGTTTAAAGGGATCTTTGGTTGATACCTTCATAAAATGCTCGGGCGTAAACAGCGGAATCACATTAAATGTGACCGGCTCACCGGAATAAATGGTACTGCCAATACGGAATGAACCGGGATTGAACAGCGAAACGATGTCGCCGGGATAGGCTTCTTCCAGAATATGGCGCTCATCACCCATGAGCGTATGCGGTGTAGAAAGCTTTATTTTTTTGTTTTCTTGGTTGCTCTGCTTCACTTGCATGCCGCGCTCAAACTTACCGGAAGTGATGCGCACGAAGGCCGCACAATCGCGGTGATCGGGATTCATATTGGCCTGCATCTTGAACACAAAGCCGGAAAAGTCATCCCCAATAACGCGCTGCTTCTCGTTTTCGTCGTCGTAGGGCTGCGGTGGATTGGCCAAATCACCGAAGTAATCCAAAAATACATCAAGGCCAAAATTGTTAAGCGCTGAACCAAAAAATACCGGCGTGCATTTTCCGTTCAGGTAGGCCTGCTGATCCATGTTTTCAAACATGTCTTCGGTTAGAAGGGCTTCCTCGTAAAATTTTTCTTTTTCCGTCTGGTTCAGTGAACACTGCTCCAGGCCTTCATCCAAATCGTAAATTTCGGTAGTCGCCTTTTTGGCGCCGTGCTCTTCCTTGCGCTGCAGGTGCAGTTTTTTACCGATCAAATCATAAATGCCCTGAAATTTTTTGCCGTAGCCCAGCGGCCACGAGGCGGGAATGGGTTCAATACCCAGCTGACTTTCAATATTACTGATTACTTCGAGCGGTTCCAGACCGGGGCGATCACACTTGTTTACAAAAGTGATAATGGGAATTTCGCGCATCTTACAAACCTCAAACAGCTTCTCGGTCTGTTCCTCAACGCCCTTGGCTACGTCAATCACCATTAATGCGGTGTCGGCGGCTACCAGCGTGCGGAGCGTATCTTCCGAAAAATCTTTGTGGCCCGGCGTGTCCAGCAGGTTAAATTTGATGTTGTCCTTCTCAAACCGCAGCACTGAGGACGTCACCGAAATACCACGTTCTTTTTCAATGGCCATCCAGTCGGAGGCGGCATAGCGAGAGGCTTTGCGCTGGCGAATGGAGCCGGCCTCGTGAATAGCGCCGCCATAGAGCAGCAGCTTTTCGGTGAGTGTGGTTTTACCGGCATCGGGGTGCGAAATAATGGCAAACGTGCGCCGGCGCCGAGCTTCTTTCTCGATTTCTTTATTGCGTTCTGTAGCTGTTTCGGGCATAAAAATGTCAGGAATTAAATCTTTTAAAGCTTCTGAAGATAAGGTTTTTGCAGCTAATTATCAGAGCGGCGTTTATTAGAAATATGTACCTGCTTCATGCATAGATAGCGCGCATTCTTTAAC
>NNSL01000056.1 GCA_003123965.1 Balneolaceae bacterium SMO_bin1 | reverse complement strand
TTAATGCCTGTTGCGCTATCGGCTATGAATCTCGATAGCGGCACGTCGGGAATCTACATCATGATGCTGGGAATTCTATGGTTCGATACGCTTGCCATTGTTCCGTTCGCCGAGCTGCGTCTTGTACGAAAATCTATTCAGTTTGCGATCCTTAAGACGCTTCATGTCATCATTAACGTGGGACTCAATTTCTACCTGATACTCAGCCTGGATTATGGGATTGAGGCTGTGTTTATCGCGAATCTCGTAGCATCTGTCATTATTACCGGGTTGATCTGGGCTGTAACCGCTGATTTGTGGAAAGGGGAATGGTCGCAAAAATGGGTGGGCACTATTTTCAGTTTTGGGCTTCCGTTTATTCCTGCGGGTTTGGGTCACGCCACCAACGAAATGCTCGACCGTTTTCTGCTGAACGCGATGGACCCGTCGGTGGCCGAAAAACTGTACGGTTCCGGAATCACGCCGGAAGATGTGGTTGGGATTTACAGTGCGTGCTACAAACTTGCCGTCTTTATGCTGCTGATGGTTCAAATGTACAGGATGGCATGGCAGCCATTTTTTATGAGGTATTCGCGTGACGAGGAATCCGCCAAACTCTTCAGCCGTGCATTTATCTATTTCAATGCGTTTGCAGCTGTGGCCTACCTGGTAGTGGCGCTGTTCAGAGATCAGATTGTGGCCATAAATGTACCGGTATTGAACGCTACACTGATTAATAGCCAGTATTGGCCCGGGCTTGAAATTGTGCCGCTTCTGCTGCTGGCCTATTGGTTCCAGGGATGGTACATCAATTTTTCATCGGGAATCTTCATCAAAGAGAAAACATCCGTGCTGTACAAAATTACGCTTTTGGGTGCAGGCATTACGCTGACGGTTAACCTGGCGCTCATTCCCTTTTTTGGCATGATGGGATCTGCTGCCGCAACACTTGCAAGTTATGGTGTGATGGCGTTTGTGCTTGGCACCTATAGTAAGCGCGTGATGGAGGTTAAGTATCACCTTCCGGCAAGCGCTGGTTTGATGGCTATGTGCACGATGATAGTCTACGCGGCCCCGGCGATATCCGGGTGGCTAAACGTTAGCTATGTAACAGGGTGTTCGCTGCTAATACTTCCCGGACTGGCTGTCATCGGAGGCTATGTATATTTTACCGACACGTAAATATAACCGGTGTTTGCACTGAAAAGAGCGGGGCAATGTTTAAATGAAATGAAAGTTATATAAACGTCCGGCATTTACGTTGATATAATTTAACGATCGAAACTACGGACAGGGCAGAGTTATCGTGACATTTTATTTGCTGCATTCGTTTAAATCTGTTCACCGATAATCTTGTCTTTTCCTGCAGTTCCGGTAATTACAATTTAATTCATTTTGTAACTGAATCGATGAGCCCGTCAAAACGAATGAATCGCACAATATCTTCAATTTTGCAGAGTTTTTTGGCACTAGCACTCCTGTTCCTTTCTGTAGATTGTGCTTTTGGTCAAAAACATACGCGAGCTAACGATATTTTAATTATTGCCGATAAGAAGTACGAGAAGTCTGATGGCAGGTTAACAGTTTTACAATCTGATGAACGTAAAAGTGAAGGCAGGGCATTGTTTTACAGCATTGTTTCCACAGCTGTTCCAATCGGTATAGGAGCTCTGACAGATGATAAGGTCAGTTC
>NNSL01000054.1 GCA_003123965.1 Balneolaceae bacterium SMO_bin1 | reverse complement strand
TCCGTCAACGCAATGCCGAAATCACTTTGCTTCAGTGCACCGGCGTCGTTCAACCCATCACCGATCATCACCACGCCTTGCCCATTTTTCTGCAGCTGCTTAATGAAATCAAGTTTTTTGCTGCGGCGTTTGGTTGAACTGTAGTGCAGAGTCACTGAAATAGGGACTAAACAGCTTTTGCTGTGCATTGTTATCACCTGAAAGCAAGTAAGTTGAAAACCGTTTTTTGAAATGCTTGAGCAGCGATTCAATACCCGTGCGATATTGGCTTCCCACTTCAAAATAGCCTTTCCATTGTCCGTTAACCGCAATATGTACCACCGAAGCGGCGGGTTGGTGATGCGTGATTTGGGATGAATCGAATGTGCTTTTTTCTTTAATAAACGATTCCGCCCCCAAAACCAGCTGGTGTCCGTCCACCGTTGCTGTAATACCCCGATTTAAGTGTTCTTCGAAATGTTGTAAAGGTAACTTTTCTGACGATTCTAGCTGAGCAGCAATTTTCTGGCTAAGCGGGTGTACCGATTGCAAGCACGCCGCTTGAATCAACCCTAACTCGTGTTCCGTTAATGCATCGCCATGGAATGAAACGGTGGCTTGGTCGGCCTTGGTGAGGGTGCCGGTTTTATCAAACACAACGGAAGAGGCGTTGGCCAAATTTTCTATGACTTCAATCCCCTTTATGTACATACCATTGCGGGAAAAAATATTGAGTGCCGAACCGAGGGTAAAGGGCGTGGAAAGTGCCAACGCACATGGGCAGGCAATAATGAGAACGGAAGTGAATACCATTATGGCCATTTCGGTGCTTACGGTCCACCACAGCAAGCCCGCGTTTGCAGCAATGGCCAGCACAGCCAGTGTAAAATGCGGGCTTATGCGATCGGCAAGGGAACTGACTGTTTTATTGGCAGTGGAATCATCAAAAGCGGTATCATTCCAGAGTTTGGTGAGATAGCTGTTTGAAACCTCTTTAGTGGTTTGCATTTGGGCAGCAGCTCCAACCAGACGCCCACCGGCATAAATGGTTTCATTTTGCTGCACCTCTACCGGTTCTGATTCGCCCGTAATAAAGCTGTAATCAACAAAGCAGCTTTCGCTGAGGAGCGTGGCATCAGCCGGCACCAGTTCCTGGTTGCGAATAAGCATCCGGGCGCCTTCTTTCAGCTGATCGATGGATTGTGATTTTTCCTGGCCGCTGCCGTTCACCGTAGTTACCGAAATGGGCAGGTACGATTTGTAATCGCGATCAAAAGAGAGCCGTTCATAGGTCTTTTTCTGCACCATTCGTCCGATCAGCAGAAAGAAGACCAGACCGGTAAAAGAATCCATGTAGCCGGCGCCAACTCCTGTGCTAATTTCATAAACGCTGCGCAGAAACAAGGCTAGAATACCAATGGAAATGGGTACATCAAGATTAATGCTGCCCTGTTTTATAGCCGCCCACCCGGACTTAAATAATCGCTGCTGCAGTACAGCAGTACGGGCAAAGCCAGCGCTATATTCAAAATGCCGAAAAATAGGTGAAATGAGCCTTGCGTATCTAGCGTGGAGCCGGATAGGTATTCCGGGAAGCTGAGCAACATGATATTGCCGAAGGCAAAGCCGGCCACTCCAAGCTTCAGCCAAAGCCGCCGATCGGGAGAAGCGGCCTTCTTGCCGTCCAACTTTTCGAGCCGCAGCTCTGGTTCATACCC
>NNSL01000053.1 GCA_003123965.1 Balneolaceae bacterium SMO_bin1 | reverse complement strand
GATCTAATGAAAAATCTGGGGTATGCGTATGTGGATGTCAATATTGAAGCGGCTGTAGACTCTTCAGCTCTTTCTGCTGATGTATCAATACAGGCAGAGTTAGGGCCGCGAACGTATATCGACTCGATAAAAGTTGAAGGTATTGAAACCGTTGATGAGGATTATGTGTTGCGCGAAGCATCGTTGCGGCGGGGTGAACAATATAGCCTTAACAATCTGCAAACTGCCCAAAAAGAACTTTTTAATCACCACTTATTTCGGTTTGCTACGATTAGTATTCCCGACCAGCCGCAAGATTCTACGCTGAACTTGCTGATGCGTATCCGTGAAAATGAACTGCGCTCGGTTGAGTTATTGGTGGGATTCGGAACCGAGGATAAGCTTCGCGGGCAAGTTAGCTGGACACACCGAAATGTTGCCCATCGCGGTCATCGATTTAGTGTAACAGCACGGAGTTCATTTATTGAACAGTACATGAATATAGGGTATGAATTTCCTTACATATACAATACCAAAAGCAGTGTTATTATTTCGCCTTTTGGTCAACACCTATTGGAAAGTAATTATGAATTGCTGCGCGCGGGTGTAACCAACAGTTTTATTTACCAATATAGCCAAAATCTAACGGCCTCGGCTTCTTATGAGTTCACAAAAAACCAAGAGCTTTCAAGACAACGAGATGTTAGTTTGCCCGATACAACCCTGGAATACGATCTGTCATCACTACAACTAACCGGCTACTACAGTCAGGGGTACGGCCGACAGCAGGAAGGGTGGGTGATACAACCTTATCTTGAATCTTCGGGATTTTTTGGATTTGCCTCATTTAGCTTTCAAAAATTGTCTGCTGATATTCGTCGCTTTACAAGGCTTTCGAGCACAACAATGTTGGCCACGCGGGTGCAGGGCGGCGGACTGTTCCAGACTTCTGAAGACTCTTTGCCCAGTAATATCCGATTTTATCTGGGTGGAACGAATTCGGTACGAGGTTGGTATCGCCATGAGTTGGGGCCAAAAAGAGCGCAGGTCGACAGTACCGGTTTCAATGATTACGTTCCACTGGGGGGCAGGGCCATGGTTGGATTTAATGTAGAGATTCGCCAGGAATTAGGATTTTTAATCAACGGACTTGGAATGGCCGCCTTCTTGGACGGCGGACAAATTTGGGAAACCTTCGCCCGTATTCGCCGGCGTCCCCTGCAATTTGGAGTGGGTGGCGGACTTCGTTATCAATCACCGTTGGGGCCGGTCAGGGTTGATATCGGATATAAGCTTAATCCTACAGATCAGGATTTACATAGGTATCAGGGCACGAATCATGGCAACGCGTGGAATCGGATAGGTATTCATTTTAGTATAGGACAGGCCTTTTAATGGATCAGCAGAGCAACAAATATAGTACTATAAAACGCTGGGGAAAGCGTTTGCTTTGGCTGTGTTTAGCGGTTTTTGTATTGGGATTGATTTTACGCCTATCCTTGAAAACAGCATTTGTTCAGGATCGGGTGCGCAGTTTCATCGT
This sequence comes from Balneolaceae bacterium SMO_bin1, assembly GCA_003123965.1. The sequence goes on along the minus strand of NNSL01000053.1, from coordinate 187 downwards.
ATCAACAGCAAATGAGCAGCTCAATGGCAAGCTGTCTATAGAAAAGCTGTCAGGTGATTTATGGACAGAAGTTGCGTTATCTGATATTACCTTAGCCCAGGAAGATACCGTTGCACAAATCGATTCTGCGCACGCCATATACAATATTTGGGCATTAGTGGGAGGGAAAATTGATGTTACTAATCTG
>NNSL01000052.1 GCA_003123965.1 Balneolaceae bacterium SMO_bin1 | reverse complement strand
TAGGATCATGTCACTAAGATATTAGACATGATTTCAAGGAAACGTAACTATAGAATTTCTAAAAAAGGCTTCAAGTTAATTTGGTTAAGTGGGGAACTAGAAAGGTAAGATCAGCTTAGAAAGGGGATGTGGGTGCTACTGGATTCGAACCAGTGACCTCTACCGTGTCGGGGTAGCGCTCTAAACCAGCTGAGCTAAGCACCCAATAAAGCCCTCAAATATAGCTAATAGTTTGTATTACTGCCAAATGGTTCAAAAAATAAATATGCTGCTCGGCTTTCGGCTATAACACAGGTTTTGTATTTTAGGAGCTTTCTAATAATTATCCCATATGGTTCAAAGACGCGAAGGAAGAGAATTAGTAATACAGGCATTGTTCGCCGAAGAAATAGGCGGTAACGACTGGGGCCACATCCTCAACAGTGTTATTAAGCCAAAATTTAAGGACGATAACACGAACTATAAGTTTACCGAAAAGCTTTATTTCGAGACCCTGAACCACAAGGAACAGCTTGACGAGATTATTCAGGATCACATTAAAAACTGGCGCATCGACCGCTTGGCTACGCTTGATAAAGTATTGCTGCGCATGGCCCTGTGCGAATTTCTGTACTTTGAGGAAGTACCTACTAAAGTGACCATAAATGAAGCCATCGAAATTGCCAAAAACTTTTCTACCAGCAAGTCAGGAAAGTTTATCAATGGCATTCTCGACGCCGCGCTCGAAGATCTGCAAGAGCAAGATAAAATTAATAAAACTGGCCGCGGATTAATCCAATCATCAATAAATTCATAAGCTCAACGTGTCAGATCAACAATTTTTAGCCATCGGTGACGTCCATGGTTGCTTGCAATCATTAAATGGACTGCTCAAGAAACTAAGCGATTATTCGGGCTACACCTATATTTTTGTAGGCGATTACATTGACCGCGGACCCGATTCAAAAGGCGTGATTGACCGGTTGCTGGATTTTCGGGAAGAGCAAAAAATGCATTTTTCTGCGCGGCAATCATGAACAGATGCTGCTGGACGCTTATTACAACAACAATTTGGACATGTGGCTGATGAATGGCGGAAAGTCAACGTTGGCCTCGTACAATGCCACCTACGATAATTTGAACATCCCTGAAGAACACTTGGAGTTTTATCGTGATACAAAAATGTACCACGATACCGAAAATTACTTTTTTGTACATGCCGGGCTAAAACCTAACAAAACCATTGCCGAGAGCGTGAAGGATGAAGCCGCAGTGGGTGAATTTTTATGGGAACGGTCGCACCTGAACGCCTTTGACACAGCTTGGGAAAAGACTATTGTTTTTGGGCACACGCCGCGCCCACATCCCATCCGCAAGCCGAAGATGCTGGGGATTGATACCGGATGTGTATACGATTCGCTCGGCTACGGAAAGCTTACAGCCGTAGCACTGCCCGAACAGGAATTTGTGCAGCAAATCTGCCTCGATAACTAACCAAATTTAAAATATTAATTTCAATCAGGTGCCAAATGCACCTGGTGTTTGAGTCTATATTTATGAGTTTAAAGTGTGGAATAGTGGGTTTACCCAATGTGGGTAAATCAACCTTGTTTAACGCCCTTAGTGATGCCGGCGCCGATGCCGCGAATTTTCCATTTTGTACTATTGATCCCAATGTGGCATTGTGCCAGTACCGATGAACGGCTCGACCATCTTCACGAATTGGTGGGCTC
>NNSL01000051.1 GCA_003123965.1 Balneolaceae bacterium SMO_bin1 | reverse complement strand
CGTACCTTGATATTCTTGCTATACACATTATTGGTACTACCAGACGAATCATCTTTATTGAAGCCTTCTTCCATATTTAGCGTCATAGGTAAAGCTGAAGGAAATTTCACCACTTTGAAAGCCTTAATAATATCTTTACGCATATTAATATTGGTAAGACTATGCAATGTTATCGAATTGAATAAGTCATGATCAGGGGGCTCTATTTCGTCTTCAGGATCCATAGATGGAGTCGCAAGATTCCAAACCAAAGCAGCTGGCTCCGGCACTAAAATATCGTAGAGGTCGCGTTCTCCATATGAAAATATCTTAGCCCTGCTAATACGCTCCAGATATTGATAAACACCCGATACATGTTCCCCAGCTTCCTTATCACGTGCAAAATGATGTCTATTTTCTTCGACTATTTCTTGTTCAAATATGGATTTTGTCTCTCTTTTTGTACGTTCATAAATTCTAGTAACTGCTTGATCTACAATTTCAGTTGCGTATTCGGTTGCTGCCATTGCAGTGTTTTCGCTTGATTTCTCAAATGCCCCAGCGGCTTTGGCGACAACCTTCATTGGACCACGAGAGGTGATCTCAACACTACCCTCGGCACTTAAGGTCTCGGATACGACCTCGCTAACTTCATTGCTCAATTCTGCGCTATCTGTGGTTTGAAGATCAGAAGTTTCCTCGGTCTCTTGTTCCGTACTTTCAAAGAGCTCATCACGCGTAAAGATTCGTTTGGTATGATCGCGTTCGCGGGTCTCTCCAATGAGAACATTCTCAACATGAGCAATTTCAGCGCGCCTGTAACCGATAGTCGTCTGACGAACGAGAAGCAGGTCTGTTCGGCCTGCTGGTTTTAAGTAACTTGGCCCAGCAGGTGCCGGAGGATGATAGGGAATAGTTAACTCATCAGTCACTTCCAGCACATACATATTATCGTCTAGAGCAGCAATGCGCGAATTTTAAGTCTTCGGGCAAAGAGTTAAACAGCATATAGGTTTTTTCTTCGCGCTGCTTATTTTCGCGCCTTTCAATTTCAGCCAAATCGATGAGGACCGGAAAGCCGCCAATATTTCTTGAAACTTTCCTGGATGTACGATGCGCCGATTTAGGTGTAGCCCTACGAATAATGCGGTTACCATTATCCGTTAATGAAGTATCACTACTATCGCGAACAGCTTCAATGATATTCGTTTTTGCTTTCGGGTCATCAATTGCTGCATCACGAATAGCTCGTATAGTTGCTTTATCCGATTCAATTTTATCAATTTCATCTAAATCTCTTTCTATCCGTTTAATTATCTCTCGATATTTGGGTGACTCCTTATCGATCGTGAAGTTTGCCATGCGTGGTGGCTCAGGCGGCTTATTTCCGATGCTATTTTCTGTATGAACGCGAGGCCCAGACGGTCCGAGTGGTGCTGTAAAAACAGGCGGGACAATCAGAGGGGCTGTGAGCCAGCCGATAATTTCTTTTGTGTTTGATGGAGCATCTTTCTTTTCTGCCAGTAGGGTGCGGGAGAGGCGATATAAATCGGCTGCGAGATGAATTGGACGCTGGTGGCCAATTGCCGCATATTTGAATATCAATAAAAGATCATTAAGGAAATCGGCTGCGCTCATCTCGCCATCGAGTTTTTTGAGCCGTCCTATGAAACTCTTGGGAGCCATGCCAGGGCTTCCTGCTTCTGCAATTAATTTTTGTAAATCATTTTGGC
>NNSL01000050.1 GCA_003123965.1 Balneolaceae bacterium SMO_bin1 | reverse complement strand
AAAACGTTTTCTCCGGTTAACTTAAATTAAAACACCACCAATGGGACGGGCATTATTAATTATGTGCGCAGGTATTATAGTGGCGCTTAGCTATACTTTCATCGGTATGTCAACGCGCGGGCTTTCCATGTCTGAACGCAACGTAAAATCGTTTAATGCAGTAAATGCTAAAAATACTGCACGCTCCGGAATCAATGTAGCGATTAGAAAATATGGGGAGAGCAACGGGACCTGGACTGGCCCGGAAACAGTTTTGTATGAAGGAGCAGAACTGAATATTGCCATTGATGAATTTAAAACTGATACCATTCGTGTTATTTCTGAATCGACCTATGCGGGAGAGCAGCATCAGGTGGAGGCGATATATGACATTAGCCAAAACCAAAGCCTTTTGCCCGATTTTGTAACCGCTCTTTCGGTTGCCAATGGTTCGTTTGGATTTTCTATGGGTGGGTCATCGAGCATCAACGGCCGGGATGCAAGCGGCCAATGTAAAGACAGATCCGGGATAACTGTACCAAGTACAAACGGAGTTACAACCGTGGGCGAACATGCCGGCATTGACGGAGACCCGGATGATGTTGCCACGGTAGATACGTCAATTGATTACCCTAAGGTGAGCGAATTAATTACCGCCCTCGCACCAAAGGCAAAGCACATAAGTGGAAATTATAAAGGGGGGCTTGGCACGGCCCAGAACCCACAGGTTACGTTTGTAGATAGCTATACAAAACTCTCGGGTGGCATCGATCCCGGGCACGGTATTTTAGTGATACGTTCGGGCGGAGAGCTGGAATTGGAAGGAGAATTGTTTGTTGCCGGAAATCTCGAATTTAACGGGCTCGTTATCTTTGAGAACGCGTATAAATTTACCGGTCGCGGCACACCCAATATTAACGGGAGTGTTATAGTGGGATACAGCGGCCCCTATGGATCAACAGATATAAATGTAAATGGAAATATTCATATACAGTTCGATTGCGAAAAGAAGAAATATGCCGATGATGCGGTAAGTAACCTTATGAATACCACATATTTCCAGCAAATTAGCCTTTACGAGTAACGTTACTCTCCACAGATAAGCACTCCTTTACATTACTACAGCAATACCCAAGATTGCCAATAAACTGGCTTTGTTGACGCATTTATCTCTTTTTAAAAAGATACTTAATTTAATTGGCGGCTATTTTGAACCCAATATGGCGGGGGTGGATTTGGGCTATCAAGTTTCAAGCTCATAAATCATTTGAAGGATATGGTAGCCTACGTAAAGCAGCCCAAAGATGATAAGTAGCAATATGCCATATATAAGCTGATCAAATTTGTCGTCATCCATGTATTTTGAAAGGTTTTCCAAGATGGCAGCCCGAACGTACTGTTCCAGTATGCCGATTTGTAATTAGTTGTATGAAATAGCTTGGCATACTACTATAGAGGCAGGTTTGATTAACAATAAATCCGCTCAGTGCATAGTAAAAAAGCGGGCCAGAGAATAATGTCCCGGCCCGCTCGCAACAAAGACTATCCTATGCGCTTAGGATAGAGAAGAATGTATTTAATTTGTGGGCACAGTTAAAGTGCCGATTTCGGTTGTTTCACCCACCTCTACTGCAACACCAGATTCTTCAGTTTGACCGTAAGATTCATTCGTAGGATCAACAGCAACCGTATAGGTGCCTTCCTCGAGGCCAATCAACTGAAATGAGCCATCTTCTGCATTT
>NNSL01000049.1 GCA_003123965.1 Balneolaceae bacterium SMO_bin1 | reverse complement strand
TAGCCACAGCCAGAAGTTTTTCTCCATCTTATCGCAAAAAAAGTTGCCGGCTTTAATGAGCAGCCCCGTTCTTCGCACGCCTTCGCTGATGACGAACATAGCTGCAATAGCAATGGTTGCCGGATTACTGACTCCCGAAAAACCTTCTTGAGGAGTAAGGATGCCCGAGGCTAAAAGACAAACCAGCAGAATAATGGAAGCAACATCAAAGGAAACATAATCGGTTGCAAATAAGAATAGAGCTAGAATAAGAAGGGCAAAAACAAAAATTATTTCGAATGACATTTACGAAAATACTTTTGTTTATATTTTTCTGGATTAAAAAATATTTTACAGTATAGTATTTTATTTAATCACTATCTATTTCAGTATTATTTTCTACTTGAATCTGCATTTCTTTTAACAAGCTTGAGTCTTTATAAAATTCCGATATTTGGGAAATAAAATGTGGGATAGCTTTTATTTTTGGTTGAGGTAATTGGTTATAAAAGCAGGTTGTCAGTCGTGTTTTGGGGACTTCTTTTGTTACGATGCCAATTAGTTTTTATTGCTGTTTAGTACTAGTCTTCCAATCCTAGTGATATCGTTTGTTGATGTGGCTTCGTTTAAACTTTGAGGGCGGTGTATTAAATAAAGAGGTGTGCTGAAGAAAATTTTGTGGATGAAGAATTACGAAGGTGCGAAGATTTTTTCTTACATTAAAGCGGTTTGAATGTTATCGGTATTAAAAATTGACTAAGATTTTGGATTATGAATTACAAGCACAAGTTTTTTTATCTCTGTAAAACCCCACTTAGCGCCGAAGGTCCCGAGGATGTTGAAATTATTGACCGGGCCGAGAGCAGTGATGAATTCCCCGAGCTGTTTAAGGAGTACGAGGAGCTGCGTGCTCATGCGTTTAATGAGGATAAGCTCTACAGTATTATCCGCGCTGATGATGTGTTTGAAATACTGCGTACGGGCACGGAACAAGAGGCCAAGGAGAAGGCTTTTGACAAGGCCCAGCAGGAGATTATTACAAACTTACAGCACCGGGTAATGCAGAAGGATGATAAAGAGGCTAAGGCAATTCTTAAGGAAGTGCATGGTGTTGAATCGTAAGTGATTTGATATTATTTGCAGTCTCGTACCCGGTTTTGTGATGGCTAAAAATCGACCTTTCTACATTGTTAAGCAGGATAAAGATATTTTTGTCGTCGACAAGCCGGCGGGATTGCTTGCAGTGCCTATCCCAGATAGTAACGTCAAGAATTTATACGATCTTGTTGCGGATCATCTTGCCAAGCACGGTGTTCGTGTGGGCGTAGTACATCGTATTGATCGTTATACCAGCGGACTGATGGTGTTTGCCAAAAATGAGCGCGCCTATAACGATCTGGTCGAGAAATTCCGCAATCATGAGCCCAAGCGCACCTATCTGGCTATGGTCCGCGGTATTGTTGAACAGGATGAGGGCGTTCTTGAGCATCACCTGAAAGCTTATTAAGGATGGCTTTCGCAATATTGTTGTTGATCCCAAAGAAGAGGGGGCAACGCCAGCGCGATTGTCTTACAAAGTTAAAGAACGATTTCTGGAAAATACGCTGGTCGAAGTACAGCTGGATACGGGATTGAAAAATCAGATCCGCGTGCAGTTTGAGCACATCGGTCACCAGCTGGTTGGCGATCAGCATTATGCACCTGAAGAAGAGGGTGAGCCGTTAATTAATCGTCAGGCGTTGCATG
>NNSL01000048.1 GCA_003123965.1 Balneolaceae bacterium SMO_bin1 | reverse complement strand
GTGGAAACCAATATTAATGGCCGCCGGTGGGTATTTGCTCGCAAAGGCAGTGGATAAAATGTTCGGAATCACCAGCAAGGTGCCGAGCGTTTAAACGCAATAATTTCAACTCCTAATTTAGAGGATTTTATAAGATGGCAGGTTTAAAAAAGAATTTTACGCATGACGGCCTCAACGGCTACCAGCGCGATATGCAGGATGGAAAATACGCTGGTATTCAGTTGACGATCACCGGCACCAATGCAACCGGTCAAACCGGTACGCTTGAAGATTTGGGCCGCGTGGTGCTTACTCGTAACGGTCAGCCCCGAGTCAATCGAAACCCCAAAAAGTTTGCGGATATTCAGGATATTCGCGGCGGTAAGTTTACGTATTCCTCAACAGAGGCCGGCGCTTTCCAGGCGGTTGTATATATTCCATTCTTTGAAAAAGGACACCCCAACGTGTTCGACATCAAGGGCAATGATCGTTTTAACTACGAATGGGTACCAGCAGGCAATGCCAGTACGGTATTTGATTCCCTTGAGATTAAAGTAAATGGCGACATGAGCCCGGCGCTTATCGAGCGTTACGATTATTTCATTAACGGAGCAGATCAGGACTTTTCTGCTGCGCAAAGTGCAGATGACGTACCACTCAACAAGCGCAACGTTTCAGCCATTTACATTGAAGATGTGGATAATACGGTGGACAGCCTTTCATTCAACAGCAATGGCAAGCAGGTTATTTCAACTAATGACTGGCTTTCTTTGCAAGGCTACACCAATGCTAATAACCGCATTGAGGATGAAACACAGGATGTGATCGAAATTGAAAATCACACGCCTGGTATTCCCGGAACACTTCGCAATCGTAACAACGTACTAACCTTCACCACTTCCGGTGCAGGCGCGGTTGACATTACGGTGTGTAGCATTATTCCCGGCCCGAACTTCTAAACAGGTTCATAATTACTCCAAGTGCGGCCCCAATACGTAAGGGGCTGCACTTGTTTTTAATCTCATGGATATATGATAGCATCAACCGGAAATACAACATCACCCCTGATCAATTTCATTAATGATGTGATTGAGAACGCCAGCGAATTGCCAGGCGATCTACGCGAACGCGCAAATGATATTAATGATGATATTTTGAATGATTTAATTGGTGATGATACCCGGGCGGCCGTGGGCGAAAACCTGATAACAGGTGAAGCGAAAAAATACGGTGATAAAGCCGTGAACTGGCTTAGTGAGCCGGTCAATTTAGTAATGGCATTTTTGGGCGTTGTAGGCGCGGTATTATTAATTCGGCGTTTGTAACGCTTTTTCTGTCAGAAAAACTCAAAGGTTTTAAAAGAATATGGCACAATTAACGGCAATGCAAAAAGATGAACTCGAGAGCGAACTGCTCAATGAGATCATCCCGGTAGTAGGCCGCAACAATCAATCCGGCATGACGATTGATTTGGCTTCGGCCATTCGGCGAAACATGAGCAATAATGAAAACTATTTCCCGAATTACCCGGCCAATCAGATCTATCAAAATGTATTCGATGGCAACCCATCAGATGTGTACGATTATTTTGTGAATGAGTACCCGGATTTACTTGCCGCCGAGGGTGCAATAGAGCGTGCCGATAATTATGGCCAGCAACAGCAAGTGCAACAGGGAGGCAGCAGCAGTATGTTTTGGACATTGGCAGTTGTCGGCGGTTTAATATGGTATTTTAACAGGTAGAACTATGGCA
>NNSL01000047.1 GCA_003123965.1 Balneolaceae bacterium SMO_bin1 | reverse complement strand
ACTTTCGGATTGAGTTCGCTAATCAGGTTCACTGTTGCGGTGTACTCACCTAACGTGCTGATGTCCTGATCAATTGTAATCTTTTTGCGGTCAACCTCAATATCACGCTCAGCAAGCGCATCGGCGATATCCTGGGTGGTTACAGTTCCGTGAATTTTATCGTCTTCTCCTACAGGAACTGGAATCGTAACGGAGGTACGCTCGAGACGATCGGCCAAATCTTTTGCCTTTTCAACGGTAAGTTCGGCACGGCGTGCGGCCTTTTCTTTCATCAATTCAAGCTGCTTCATGGCACCTTCGGTAGCCATAACTGCTTTTTGCTGCGGGATGAGATAATTTCGGCCATAACCAGGCTTTACTTCAACAATTTCGCCGGCATCGCCAAGCTTATCCACATCTTCCTGAAGTATAACTTTCATGTATTTGTTAGCCATAAGAAAAAAATAAATAAGTTCTTTATCGGAGATTTTCTGCTACATAAGGGACCAGTCCCAGGAAACGGGCGCGCTTAATTGCCGTAGACAACTGGCGCTGATGTTTTGCGCTGGTTCCGGTTACACGGCGGGGCAAAATTTTGCCCTGGTCGTTCATGAACCGCTGCAGCATATCTGCATTTTTGTAATCAATATATTCGATGCCCGCTTCGGTAAACTTGCACTGGCGCTGCTTGCGCTGGGCTTTCTGCGGATGTGATGGATTCTTAATCATAATTCAAAAAAATTTGGTCTGATAAATTATTCGTCGTCGTTATCGTCTTCGTCCTCTTCTGTTTCATCAATAAGCTGGGGAACGGCGTTATTCTTCTGCAGCTCTCGATGACGCATCATTTTAGCATCATACTTAAGCGTTAAGAATCGCATGATGTTATCATCAATTCGCATGGCACGCTCCAGCTTAGAAATGAGATCGCCTGGTGCTTCAAAGTAGGCATTAACATAGTAGCCGCTGGACTTCCCTTCCATGTCATGTTCCATCTGGCGGATGCCCCACTCGTCTACTTCATCAATAGTGCCACCATTTTCGGCGACGAACGTTTTGTACTTTTCGACAACGCCCTGGTACTCATCATCTTCGAGTACGGGACTTATAATATAGGTCTGCTCGTAATAATTTTTACTCATATAGAAATGTATCCTCTGGTTGTTTTCGTTGAAAACAGCCAACGAAGCGACTTTCGCTCGTTAGCAGGCAAGCAAAGATAAAGCATTTTAAATTGAATAACAATACGCAAAGGTGATAATCATTTACGCCGCTTTGAAACTGATTTAAGGCGTTGAAATCACAGCCATCCAATCGCCGCTATAGTATGATGAGAGTAGCTGCGAGAGTTCAGCGGGAGCAATGCCAAAGTAAATCGTAAGAATGGTGAGCACAATAAGACTACCTTTGAACATCCAGCCTGACTTAACCAGTGGCACGTCCTTGTGGGCTTCACGCATGTACATAAACACCATGGGCCGCAGATAGTAGTAAACACTGGCCGCACTGGCCAGTACGCCTACAATGGCCAATCCAATTAAATCGGCCTGGATGGCGGCTGCGAATACGTAGTATTTTCCAACAAAGCCTACAAAACCGGGAATGCCCGCCAGCGAAAAGAGAAAGATAGAGAGCATCACCGCCATCATCGGGCGTTTGAATCCTAAACCGGCGTAGTTATTGATATCGAGCAAATCGAGTCCGTGCTGACGCTCGTAATATGCTACTACACCAAAAGCGCCAATGTTCATAAT
>NNSL01000046.1 GCA_003123965.1 Balneolaceae bacterium SMO_bin1 | reverse complement strand
CACGCTCACGAACCCACTGATTCAGCGTTTCGCGCACCTGTTCATCAGAGCGATCTTCGGGGAACCATGTATAGCCCCACTTAACCGACCATTTGTCGTACTCACCGATGGCGGGGAAGAAGTTTTCAACACCGTCGCCGGGCTGCGCTATATAATTGAAACGCGCATAGTCCATAATAGACGGGGCCGTTCCGTGCGTACTTGTAAACGATGGCGAACGAAGTGAATCGACAGGATAAGCCGAGCTTGAACCCATGTTGTGTGGCAGACCCAGTGTGTGGCCAACCTCATGGGCTGATACGAACCGAATCAGTTCACCCATGGTTTCGTCGCTGAATTCTACGCCGCGCGCTTCAGGATTGGTAGCAGCCGTTTGCACGAAGAACCAGTTGCGCAGCAGGTTCATTACGTTGTGGTACCAGCCAATATCGCTCTCCAGAATTTCACCAGTGCGCGGATCGTGCACATGCGGACCGTAGGCATTCTGAATATCGGAAGCAAAATAACGGATTGTGGAGTATCGAACGTCTTCCGGGCTGAAGGTAGAATCTTCTTCGGCCGTGGGCGGATCTTTAGCAATAATTGCATTTTTGAAACCTGCGGCTTCAAAAGCTTTTTGCCAGTCGGTAACACCCTGCTTCAAATACGGACGCCATTTTTCAGGTGTGGCGGGATCAATGTAGTAGACAATGGGCTCAACCGGTTCAACAAGTTCCCCGTTTAAATACGCCTCTTTGTCTTTGGGTACCAATTGGTAACGGGTGATGTACTGCCTTTCCTTGGCCTTCTGTGCATCAGAACCGTAATAAGTCATGTTTACGCTAAAATAACCTACCCGTTGATCGTATCGGCGGGTTTGCATCGGATCTTCGGGAAGTAATACCATACTGTGGTTCACTTCAAGAGAAATGGTTCCCGTTGACGAACTTGAGGGTGGGTTAGAGGCATCGTAGGTTAAAAGGCTTCGAACCTCAATATTCCGTGGATAGCTGTGCACATAGTTGATAAAGGTACGATCACCATCTAACCGGCGAACCTGGTACTGCTGCCGCCGACTGCTTTGAAGTCCAAGGGCAGGAACGTCGCTGTTATACAAACTCGTAACGTTGATTACCGCACCAGTGGAATCTTTGCCCATTGATTCGATATCAAAACTGGCGATAATCGGCTCAAAGTTTGAATTTTGCACCGCCTGATAAATTGGCTCCGTAGTATCGCTGGCTACGTTTTCGTAGGTAACCTGACGCAGCAACATTTTATCATTTCGCTTTTGCCACCGAACGACCTGCGTATTCAGCTTTTCGCCTCCGTATCCAATCTCGTTTTGCGTTTTTGCGATTCGAGATACCAAAAGCATTTCTTCATCCATCAACGAATCGGGTATTTCATAGTAGTACTCTTCGTCGAGCATGTGTACAGAAAACAGACCTTCGTCCGTTTCGGCTTCGTCTGTTATTACTTCATCATATGGTTTAAGTCCGTTTTCATCGGAGTCGCTTTGTTGAGCCTGGGCGTCGCTTTGTGCCTGGGCACCTCGGTCTTGAGATGACTTCGTAGAAGCACATCCGCTGATGAGACCCATGCCAACAACCGCTAAAAGGGCTATCTTTAATTTCAGCAAATTCATAGGCGATGTAATTGTATATTAATGATTGAGATTTTATTACAGCTTAAGTTAAATTTATATGCTTTATTTTCAAGCTTTGTGACGTAAAAACATTAAAAAGACTGAAATAGTAAAA
>NNSL01000045.1 GCA_003123965.1 Balneolaceae bacterium SMO_bin1 | reverse complement strand
CAGCCACAGCCAGAAGTTTTTCTCCATCTTATCGCAAAAAAAGTTACCGGCTTTATTGAGCAGCCCCGTTCTTCGCACGCCTTCGCTGATGACGAACATGGCTGCAATAGCAATGGTTGCAGGATTACTGACTCCTGAAAAACCTTCTTGTGGGGTAAGAATGCCCGAGGCTAAAAGACAAACGAGCAGAATAATAGAAGCAACATCAAAGGAAACATAATCGGTTGCAAATAAGAATAGAGCTAGAATAAGAAGGGCAAAAACAAAAATTATTTCGAATGACATTTACGAAAATACTTTTGTTTATATTTTTCTGGGTTAAAAAATATTTTACAGTATAGTATTTTATTTATTTACTATCCATAACAGCATTATTTTCTGCTTGAATCTGCATTTCTTTTAACAAGTTTGAGTCTTTATAAGATTCCGATATTCGGGAATTAATATGTAGGATAGCCTTGGTTTTTGATGTGGGTAATTAATCCTAAAAAGCAATTCTTCAGCCGTGTTTTGGGGACATTTTTGTTACGATGCCAATCAGTTTTGTTGCTGTTTAGTACTGGTCTTTCAAGCCCTGTGATATCGTTTGTTGATGTGGATCCGTTTAAACTTTGAGAGTGATGTAGTATAAAGACGTGTGTTGAAGAAAATTTTGTAGATGAAGAATTACGAAGGTGCGGAGATTTTTTCTTACATTAAAGCGGTTTGAATATTATTGGTATTAAAAATTGACTAAGGTTTTGGATTATGAATTACAAGCACAAGTTTTTTTATCTCTGTAAAACCCCACTTAGCGCCGAAGGTCCCCAGGATGTTGAAATAATTGACCGGGCCGAGAGCAGTGATGAATTTCCCGAGCTGTTTAAGGAGTACGAGGAGCTGCGTGCTCATGCATTTAATGAGGATAAACTCTACAGTATAATTCGCGCTGATGATGTGTTTGAAATCCTGCGCACGGGCACAGAACGGGAAGCCCGCGAGATGGCTTTTGACAAGGCCCAGCAGGAGATCATTACAAACTTGCAGCACCGGGTAATGCAGAAAAATGATAAAGAGGCTGAAGCTATTCTTAAGGAAGTGCATGATGTTGAATCGTAGGTGATTTGATATTATCTGCAGTCTCGTACCCGATTTGTGATGGCTAAAAAACGACCTTTCTATATTGTTAAGCAGGATAAAGATATTTTTGTCGTCGACAAACCGGCGGGATTGCTTGCTGTGCCTATCCCCGATAGTAACGTCAAGAATTTATACGATCTTGTTGCGGATCATCTTGCTAAGCACGGGGTGCGTGTGGGTGTAGTACACCGTATTGATCGCTATACCAGTGGACTGATGGTGTTTGCCAAAAATGAACGCGCCTATAACGATCTGGTTGAGAAGTTTCGCAACCATGAGCCCAAGCGCACCTACCTGGCTATGGTCCGCGGGATTGTTGAACAAGACGAAGGCGTTTTGGAGCACCACCTGAAGCTTATTAAAGATGGGTTTCGGAATATCGTGGTTGATCCCAATGAAGAGGGGGCAACGCCGGCACGATTTTCGTATAACGTTAAAGAACGTTTTCTTGAGAATACGCTGGTGGAAGTACACCTGGATACGGGATTGAAAAATCAGATCCGCGTGCAGTTTGAGCATATCGGCCACCAGCTAGTCGGCGACCAGCATTACGCGCCCGAGGAAGAGGGAGAGCCGTTGATTAATCGTCAGGCACTGCATGCTTGGCAGTTGGCGTTTAAGCATCC
>NNSL01000043.1 GCA_003123965.1 Balneolaceae bacterium SMO_bin1 | reverse complement strand
CCCGGAAAGCCTGCTCCGCTTTTAGTAACCAAAGAAATGGTTGAAGATATGCATGCCGGGGCAGTTATTGTAGATCTAGCTGCCGAACAAGGCGGCAACTGCGAACTTACTGATCCGGGTGACACTGCCATTAAAAATGACGTCAAAATTATTGGTCCGCTGAATATTCCCAGCCAGCTGGCCTACCACGCAAGTCAATTATATTCGAAAAATATGCTGTCACTATTGAACCATCTGATTCAAGACGGCAAACCTGAATTCGACTTTGAGGATGAAATTACGCTGAATACAACTATTACGCATCAGGGTGAAATTATCAGCCCTACGCTAAAGGATAATTAAGAATGAAGAATTAGGAAATAAGTTTTACGAGTTTTCAATTCCTAATTTGTAATTCCTAATTCTAAATTTAATGACATGTCAGAACTCATATTTAATCTTTTCATTTTTGTACTGGCCTCATTTGTAGGCTTTGAACTTATCTCGAAAGTTCCACCAACGCTGCATACGCCACTGATGTCGGGTGCTAACGCCATTTCAGGGATCACCATTTTGGGGGCACTCATTGTTGCGGGACAAATAGACAGCCAAATCGCCCAGTATATTGGATTCGTTGCCATCGTTTTTGCAACCATCAACGTCGTGGGCGGATTCATGGTCACCGACCGCATGCTGGAAATGTTCAAGAAAAAAGATAAGAACAATGAGTGATTTTCTACCGCCATCCATCCAATCGATTCTACCAGACCTAATACAGCTTGTCTACCTAGTAGCTACCGGCATTTTTATTGTTGGGATTAAGCGCCTCGGTTCACCTGCAACCGCGCGTTCGGGCAACCAGCTGGCAGCACTGGGCATGTTTATCGGCGTTGTCGTCACCTTATTTGACCAGCAAATTATTACTTACGAGTATATTATTGCCGGTATCGTAGTTGGGGCCGCCATTGGTGCTACGGCCGCCAAGAAAGTAGAAATGACCGCCATGCCCGAGATGGTTGCTATCTTTAACGGATTCGGCGGCGGTGCATCAGCAGTCGTTGCCTGGGGCGAATTTACACGTTTCGAAGCTGCTGCCATCGCTACGCAGGATTTAGTAACGATTGGACTCAGTATTCTCATCGGTTCAATTACGTTTACCGGCAGTTTTATTGCCTTTGGTAAACTCAAGGGCTTCATCAGCGGGAATCCCATTACCTTCCCGGGACATAATATTTTTAACGGATTGTTAACCATCGGTACGCTGGGATTGGTCGGCTGGCTTACCTATGACCCCACAAGTCAGCTCACTTTCTGGCTGTTGTTTGGGATTGCACTCCTACTCGGAATTTTGACCGTTATTCCCATCGGTGGTGCTGATATGCCGGTCGTTATTTCGCTATTGAATTCCTACTCTGGAATCGCAGCTTCCATGGCTGGATTTGTGATTAATAACAACCTGCTCATTATTAGTGGTGCACTGGTAGGAGCAGCGGGACTTATTCTCACAAACATTATGTGCAAGGCTATGAACCGTACGCTCGGCAATGTGCTATTTGGGGCTTTCGGTGGAGATGGAGGCTCGGGAAGTGGTCCGGCAGCAGACACTGATAAAACGGTTCGGGAAACAACGCCCGATGATGTTGCTCTGCAATGCGCCTATTCCGATCGCGTGGTGATCGTGCCCGGATATGGCTTGGCAGTCGCCCAGGCACAGCACGTGCTCAAAGAAGTTGCCGACAAACTGGAGAAAAAAGGTGTGGAAGTAAAATACGGT
>NNSL01000042.1 GCA_003123965.1 Balneolaceae bacterium SMO_bin1 | reverse complement strand
GGCTCAATGTGGATGACCGCATACGCAAACAGGTGATTATGGAACTGATGTGCCGTACGGAACTTAGCAAGCACCAGATTGAGCGGCAGTGGAACATAACATTTGATCAATATTTTTCTGATGCCCTGCAACAGCTGCACCCGTTACAGGATGACGGCCTTGTAACTGTCACTCCAACGGAAATCCGAATAACGGAGAAGGGCCGCTTGTTTCTGCGCAATATTGCCATGTGCTTCGATCACTATTTAAATTCAAAAAATAAAACATATAACTACTCAAAAACGGTATAAACATGAGTAATTTTACAGTAGACAGAACAGTAGGAGAAATCGTAGCCGACGACTACAGAACGGCTGGAATTTTTAAGCAGTTTGGTCTCGACTTCTGCTGCGGTGGCGGCCGCACACTTACAGAGGCCTGCGACAAGAAAGGTGTCAACGTTGACATACTGCTGCAGAAATTGAACGAGTTAAGCAGCAGCGGCACAGATGCGCATAATTACAAGAGCTGGTCGCCCGGCTTTCTGGTTGATTATATCATCAATAACCATCATCATTTTGTACGCACCAAGCTGCCCGAAATTAAAGCGTATGCCAAAAAAGTGGCCAAGGTGCACGGCAAAACTTACCCTGAGCTGCAGGAAATGCTCGACCTGTTCCTGGAGCTAAAAGACGAGATGTTGTCGCACCTCGATAAGGAAGAGAAAATTCTTTTTCCGTACATCAAAAAGCTGGGCAAGATGAGTGCTGAAGGAAAGACGGCCGCACGGGAACTTCAGTTTGAATCGCCCGAAGAAGCTATAGCTATGCTCGAAGATGAACACGAAGCAGCCGGTGATATAATGCTTCAGATAAAAATATTGAGCAACAGCTTTACGCCTCCGCAAGATGCTTGTACCACGTTCCGGGTTTATTTCCAGAACCTTGAAGCGTTCCAGGATGATCTGCACAAGCATGTGCATCTTGAAAACAATATTCTGTTTCCCAAAGTGCTGCGCATGATGAATGATCCGGAGCCCGCAATCTAAATTTGCCAGTGGCCGCACGGTAATAATACCCCGCGGCCTTCATTTTCCTGATTTACCGCCATGCGAAAACGAAACCGGACGTTAGATTTACTTTGGCAGCTGCCGCTGGCCTGCTTTATTCTGGCAGGCCTTACCGGTTTCCTATACCGCGCAGGGTTAACCGGCGTTGATTTGCTGGGGTTAGACTTGCAGAACATTCGCCACGCGCATTCTCATTTAATGTTTTTCTGCTGGGCGGTGCCGTTGCCTATGTACTTTATGATCAAAAAAGTACACCGCGGAATAGACGATACCGGTCCGCCTATTCTTATGAGCCGCATGGCCCTGGCCGCACTCTTTTTTGGGTTGCTGTCATATCCTTTTTTCCTAGGCTATGGGTATCAGCCAGTGCCGATTGCAGGTATGGAAATGCCACTTTCTGTGATATTCTCCGGGCTGGTGATGCTTTGCTGGTACGGCTTTATGGTGGGATACTGGAAAGAACGAAAATTCATTGATACAGACTACCCGCTGCAATTATACGATGGCGCACTGCTGTTGCTATTCCTTAGTTCACTGGGTGCCTGGGGGGTGGCGGTAGTACAGTTCTCGGGCATGCAAGCTCCGCTGCTAAGTATGGCACTTACTCATTTTTTCCTGGCTACATTTACTGAGGGATGGGTAGTGCTGGCACTGCTGGGCCTTATGTTTCACATGCTTGATATTGATGAAAACGCCATCCCGTTTTCCTCGG
>NNSL01000041.1 GCA_003123965.1 Balneolaceae bacterium SMO_bin1 | reverse complement strand
AAAATGGAAAGCGGTTCATACGAGGGGCCATATTCGTTTGCCTCACGCTTTGAAAATGGAGAAGGAACCAATCCTGAAGAATTAATTGGTGCAGCACATGCGGGATGCTATTCCATGGCATTATCGCTGGAATTGTCTGAAGCGGGGTATGATCC
Organism: Balneolaceae bacterium SMO_bin1; assembly: GCA_003123965.1. The sequence goes on along the minus strand of NNSL01000041.1, from coordinate 1,604 downwards.
TGAATCCATTGATACCCGTGCCGAAGTCACCTTTGAGGTTACCGATGGTAGTCCGGCCATAACCGGCATAAAACTTATTACAGAGGCAAATGTACCCAATATTGACAACGATACGTTCCAACAGTTTGCTAAGGGTGCAAAAAAAGGTTGTCCGGTATCCAAGGCCTTGGCCGGTACTGAAATTAGCCTCAATGCAACACTAAAATAATTATTCCAATTTATAACCTCAGAATTTAACTACTATTATGCGTTATTTAACTTACTTATTTCCTTTGTTACTACTGTTTGTTACCGCTTGTGGCGGTGGAAGCTCAGATAATCAGCAACAGGAACAATCTGAAAACAATACTCAGGCCCAAGCAACCGACAGGACCACGTCTTCCAATGACGTTCGCACGATCGATATCATTGGCATTGATAAGATGAAGTACGTTGTAAAGGAAGAGGGCCAAATGTTAGGCACGGCCGGTACCGTTGAAACTGCTCAGGGTGATAGCTATGTTCTGCTTGAAAGCATCGATGCCAAACCGGGCGAAGAAATTCGCATACGGCTTACTACCGTAAGTCAGATGCCAGCACAAGCGATGTCGCACAACTGGGTATTGCTAAGTATGAGCGCAGATCCGGGTGCATTTGCCAATGCCGCAACCGGGGCCAAAGACAATGAGTATATACCGTCAGATATGTCTGACCAAGTTATTGCTCATACTGCAATGGTCGGTGGTGGTGAAACGGTTGAAGTGACATTCACGGTTCCAGAGCAAACCGGAGAGTATCCGTACATTTGTTCGTTCCCCGCTCACTTTAGCGCCGGTATGAAAGGCATGCTTAATGTGCAATAGTCTAATTTGGGCACAATAGATGAATGGGTGGCTGCAGGTGTTGCGGTCGCCCATTTTTAATTAAAACATCTTTTGTAATGTATCACCTCTCTGTTTTCATCCACATTCTTGCTGCCATTTTCTGGATTGGCGGTATGCTCTTTACGGTTGCAGTGTTGGTGCCAGCTTCACGCCACAAACTGCTTAAAAATAAAAAAGGCGCGTTCTTCACCCTTATTGGTAAAAAGTTTAGCCGCATTTCGTGGATTCTTTTTATCGTGTTGATTATCTCTGGTATCACCAATCTGCTTGCGCGGGGATATACCTTTCCTAGCTTGATGACCGCCGCTTTTTGGAATAGTTACCTGGGCAGTAAGCTGTTTATCAAGCTTCACTTGTTTGCAGCGGTGCTGATCATCAGCGGTATCCATGATTTCTATGCCGGACCTAAAGCAGCTCAACTGATGGATGAGCAGCCCGAAAGTGCAAGTACAAAACGGATGCGCAAACTATCCAGCTGGCTGGGAAGGCTAAATCTTGTCTTGGGTCTTGCCATTCTCTACTACGCAATGCGGTTGGTAAGAGGCTAAAGAAACATTTACGTAGTTGAATTTCTATTATCTATAACTTGCCGCACGTCCCCAGTGAAGAGATATAAACAAAATGACGCCAGATACTTCCAAGAGATGACCGACTACAGTTCCCCATCCACCAACTACATTCAAATCGTGGCATTATATTTCAAAATCTTTCGGTTCGTTGCGGTCGCATTTCTTGCAGTTC
>NNSL01000040.1 GCA_003123965.1 Balneolaceae bacterium SMO_bin1 | reverse complement strand
AGCGGAAATTCGTTTGCCGAACGCTGGTATCGTGCAAGCGGCCAGCCGAGTTTAAATTTGCCAGAATATGAGTCAATTCCGCAAGCTACCAATGGCTCGGCAACGCAAGACACGGTTGTTTATCGGGTTGATTACAAGCTGAACAGCGCCACTAATTCGCTTGAATTATTATTCAATGCTCAACAGCGTGCCATTCAGCAGCCACTGACGGTGCCGCTTGAAATTACCACCGGCGGAGCCGCAAACACGACTGAGGTCACTTTTTCCGGTTCCGTCGATTCGGCATCGGTTTCACTGCCGGCGGGGGTACAAAATGTGCGTCTGATTGCGCCCCAGGATCGCAATCTTATCTTTGAAGAGCTTAAACCGGTCTCATTTGCACTGTATCAGCTAAGAAATGGCGAATCACCCCAAGTGCGCAAGGAAGCTGCTATACAGCTGGGCTACCACACGGATAATCCCGACCTGCAGCTGGCGCTTACCGATCTGATGAACCGTGATATGGCCCCTGAAGTAGAAGCGGAGCTGCTAAAAACGTACGGTAAAATTACAGCAGGCGCCGACGGGACGCAGCAGCAATTCATCGAAGCTTTGAGCAGTGAAAGTGAATTAGTGCGGAAGGCAGCCTTGGAATTTCTCGATAACTACCAGGGTGAGCAAGTGACTGGCCGGCTCCGCACCTATTTCGAAAATGAAACAAACCCAGCGCTATCAAACCGGGCTCTTAATATGTACATGCAGCGGGTTGATTCAACCACGGCACTGCAGTTTACCAATAGCATTGTTCAGCAGGATACAGCCGGAACCAAGGCTATTACAGCAATCGACGCGCTTGCTGAGGCGGGTAACTACAGAACAGGCGGTGAAGCTTGCAGGCTTTTACATTGAACCCGTGTATGCGTATAGCGTGCGGCGACAGGCGTTGCAGGTTCTGCTCCGGCATGATCAATCGGCCGAAAGCTGGAAGAAGCGAACGGAGATGCTGATCAATGACTTTGATCCGCGCATTCGCTATTTAACAGTGCAGAATATCGGGCAAATACCCGGCATTCAGGCTGATGAGCTCATATCAACCCAAATGGAAAGCGAGTACGATGCAAGAGTGCATGGCGTGATGGGCCATCAGTAAAGCACTTATCGCCGCATCTTTTACTCTGCTTAAGCCACTTCCACAGATCTTTAAAGTTGGCGCTTTTGCCATAGCTGAGAATGCCCACCCGGTAAATTTTGGCGCCGAGGTAAAGGCTCAGAATTATGGTTCCAATCATTAGAATGATTGAGAGTGCGATTTCCCAAAAGGGCACATCCGTGATGGGGATACGGGCTACCATTAAAATAGGACTGAAAAATGGGATCAGCGAGCTGATAACCGAGAAGGTGGCATCGGGCGCAGTAGCAACGCGCGGAAGCATAATAATAGCAAGAATAACCGGCAGTGTAATAGGAAGCATCAGCTGCTGCGTATCGCTCTCGGAGTCTACGGCCGAGCCGACTGCAGCTAAAATAGCGCTGTATAGAAAGTAGCCAAGTATAAAAAAGATGATGAAGTAAATGCCGATTTCGATGCCGATGTCGGGCAGTTCGGGAATGGCCGCTGCCGCCTCTGTGGCTTGGGCAGAATCAGCTGGTCCCATGAACATGGCCAGTAAGGGGCCGCCAAAGGTGAGTATGCCGGCACCCGCAAGGACCCAAACCGTAAATTGGGTAACACCAAGCGCGCCAATACCTAATATTTTCCCGATTAGCAATTCGAATGGTTTCACCGAAG
>NNSL01000039.1 GCA_003123965.1 Balneolaceae bacterium SMO_bin1 | reverse complement strand
AATAATTAGAATAAGGAACCCAATGGCCAGCTGCCACCAGCTCAGATCAATGATTTCCATAAGCCTTTGCTTTTAAGTCAATAACGCTATCGCAGCGATCCAGCCACCATGGATCATGAGATGTGGAAATAACCGTTTTGGAAGACTCGCTGAGTAACAAGTTTGCAACTTTTTCTTTTGAGGCTGCGTCCAGTGCGGAGGTAGGTTCATCGAGTAAAAGTACAGGTTTATCAAGCAGATGGCAGAGGGCAATGCCCACCCGCTGGCGCTGACCGGTTGACAGATCAGAAAATTCTTTATCCAGCAACGATTCATCTAATCCCAAGCTGTTGAATGTTGCTCTCAATGTATTATCGCTTGGTTCAAAGGTTGCATTGGTATTGAATTGAAATGGAAACTGAATCAGTGATTTTACGATACCTGTGCCTAAATCTAAATCCTGCGGCAACCAAGCACATTGGCGCCGAAGCTGTTGCACAGTTTCATCATTCAGGATATCGTTTTTATACCTGATTTCTCCGGCATCTGGCTGCTCAAATCCCAACAATAATCTGAAAATAGTGGTTTTACCCGATCCTGACTCCCCCTTTAACGCCACCTTCTCACCCTCATTAACTTGAAACGAGCAGTCTTGAATCACCGGGGTTGATTCTGACTCATAGTTAAATGTTACATTTTCGCATGTAAATACTGGGCCCGGCATCTATTGGTTTCTCCTGTTATGGGTTTCATGGGGTTCACCATTACGGTTAAACTTTTGGTCCACAGACCATGCCCCACCACCCTTAATCATTAAAAACAGGCTGCCCAACCACATGGCAAAATCTGTGCGCATTTCATGAGCCATAGCCCAAACGCCGTATGAGTTGAGCTCTCGCAAAACAAATGGGCCAAAGCTTTCGCCGAAGGCAATAGGTATTTTAGTGACGATAATGGCGACCGTCATAATGATAAATGTAGTAAGTGCTCCAAGTCGAGTAAACAGCCCCAGCAGAATCAATAATCCGGCAATGATTTCCAGTCCACCAACAAGAGGTCCAAAAAATTCCGGTGAAGGAAATCCCATCTTGTCAAATCGTCCGGCTCCACGTATGCCCGGATAAACAAATTTCTGTATTCCTTCCGCTAAAAATACGGCTCCCACCATCACCCTGATAAGTAGTGTAGTCCGTTGATTGTCAGTTTTAAAAAGTTGTTGCATATTTTCAATTTTTTAAATTGCAATGTTAACATGAGAAATCCGGCTCAGTTGTACAAATTTATTCATACCCTTTTCAGGAAAGTCGTATCAACCAAGTGGCCTGCTATTCACTAGCTCTGATGCTGTTGAAAATTAACCGGCTTTCGTTTGAACCTTTTACTTTTTCGGGCGACTATATTGATGGATGGAAACCAAGAATAAACATATTGATTTGGATCAGCTGGTGAATCGCTATCAAAACGGAGATGAGCAAGCACTGAGGCAGCTCATCAAAGAGTTCCATCCACAATTATTGCAGCAAATACGTTACCAAACCAACGATGATGAGGCCGTGGAAGACCTGGCGCAAGAATGCTGGTACCAAATTATCCCGAAGCTGAAAACCCTGCAACTAAAAATCAGTTTTGAGGCATGGGCGCTGACCATTGCCCGGCGCCGCTCCATCGACTGGATTCGTGAGCAGCAGCGCCAGCGTACACAGCAGGCGGCGGTAGATACAGAAAATAAAACGACGATAAAAAGCGGAACAAATAACGATGACCAGCATAATTTAGAAAAGATCAAA
>NNSL01000038.1 GCA_003123965.1 Balneolaceae bacterium SMO_bin1 | reverse complement strand
GCAAAACTTTGTGGATTATTCCATCAGCGGGGATATGCCCGTGCGCGACCTGCTGGAGTACGTGCGCCAAAATATTAAGCTGCCCATGCTGGGTATGCCGGGTCTGGCTGATATCGAGATCAACGGCGCGCGCGACCCGGCCCTGACGGTAGAATTTAATACCGATATGCTGGAGCAGTTTGCCCTGGAGCCGCGGCAAATTCTGAGTGATATTCAGCAAAAGCTGCAGTGGCGGTCTTCGGGGTATGCCGAAGCTTCCGGAGAGCGCATCAGCCTGTTGGTGCCGCCCCAGTTTGACGGGATTTCTGATATTCGCAGCATGCCGCTGCAGCTGCCCAACAGCCAGCGACAGATACAGCTATCGGATATTGCCTACGTGTCCGTGCAGGATTACCCGGCCAAAAGCCTGCGGCGGATCAACGGCAGTCCCTCGTTGAGCATGAGCTTTGTGAAAGAAAGCGGGGCCGATGCCATTGGGCTGGCCGAAAATATCCGCGCGCGCATGGACCAGATCAGCGAATCGCTCCCGGCGGGCATGGCCCTGCAGCTGGAGAACGACGCCACCGAAGAGCTGCGCAAGCAGTTCGGGGAGCTGCAGTACCAGGCCATGATTAGCCTCTTGGTGGTATTTTTGAGTGCTGCTGCTGTTTATCCGCCGCTTTCGGGCGCCGTTTGTGATTTTGGGCAGCATCCTGTTTTCGCTGCTGCTGAGCGTGAGCATCATGTATTTTATCGGGTACACGCTCAACATTATTACGCTGGCGGGGCTGACGGTAGCCCTGGGGATGATCATCGATAATGCGGTGGTAGTATTCGAGGAGCTGAACCCGCGGCTGCCGGCCGTGCGGGACAGCCGCGTGCAGCACATAAAAAAACACCTGCCGCGCACGCTGGTGCCGGTGCTGGGCAGTACGTTCACCACGGTGGGCATTTTTGTGCCGCTGTTTTTTGCAATGGAGGAACTGCAAATTTTCCTGGTTCCGCTGGCCGTGGCCTTATCCCTAACCCTTATTTCGTCGGTGTTTATTGCCCTCAGCTGGATTCCCTACGCGCTTATCTGGCTGGTGCCGAGTAGCCAGCAGCAGGGCAATAAATCTAAAAGTTCCCGCAAAAGTCTGTTTAAATATGTTCGTCGCCCCATGTTGGGCGTATTCACGTGGCGGCGCCGGCTGCGCTGGTTCTTTTACGGCGCGCTTATTATTCTGCTGGGGCTGCCGCTGTTTGCCATCGAAGAACCCGACTGGGAGACCGACACCGCCTGGCCGGAGTTCACCCAAATGTACTTTGATAACCGTAACGAAATTGATCCCATTATTGGTGGGCTGCCGTACCGATTTTTTCAACGACACCTATTTTGGCAGCCCGTGGGGCGGACGCGAACGCCAGCAGCGCATTAACATCACTATTCGAACCCCGCAGGGCACGCCGCTGGAAGAGATTGATAAAATGGCCCGCAATTTTGAAAAAATTGTACAGCCCTATGCCGAGGCCTTTTCCTTTTACCAGACCCAAATCTCCGAGCCGAATGGTACGGCCTACATGCGATTTGACATCAAGGAAGAGTACAATTTTGAGCCGGAGCCCTACATATTTTATTACGAGGCGCAGTTTTTGGCCGCCCGGACGGGCAATTCCGCCATTTCTGTAAGCGGTTTGGGCAACCCGCAGAGCACGGGCTTTGGCAGCAGCTCATCGGGTCAGACCATCACCCTTACCGGCTACTCGTATGATGAGCTGTTGGAGCTAGCCAAAGATCTGCGGCGGCGACTG